>CAZLDQ010000071.1:0-24788 GCA_964558295.1 uncultured Planctomycetaceae bacterium
CAGCCTCCTACGTTGGGAAGGTCGGCTTAGCGGACTTTTTCAACGGGCTGTTAAGCGCGGGGCGGGGCTAATGCAGCAGTAGCCCACGGGGTGGTAATCGCGGGAGACCAGGAGTGGCGCAAGGAATGGTGCGGTTGGGCTGTCTTCGGGGCCAAGACGGCGATAGAATTCTGTCTTTTCGTGTCGCTTTCCATTTTCGATTCCGCTCGACTGATGCCTGGCAATCTGAAGCCTGAGTCTCTTGCCCCCCCTTTGCGGGAATCGGGGCCATATGCCGCGTGGCGGAGCCCCGCCTATCGGCTCTACGCCTGCAGTTGGTTTGCCTTGACATTCGGCAAGCAGATCGAGACGGTAGCCGTGGGGATCCACCTCTACGACCGAACGCGGGACCCACTGGCGCTTGGCCTTCTCGGGCTGGTTCAAGCCCTGCCGGTGCTTCTGTTGGCGATTCCCGGGGGACAGCTTGCCGATCGATTCGATCGTCGCCGGGTAATGATGCTCATGCTCGCGTTGGGTACGATGGTCTCAGTCGGATTGACTTGGCTGGCAAAGATCGATGCACCGATTTATTGGTTCTATATGCTGCTGGCTCTCGACGCCATCAGCCAAGCCTTGGGCAATCCCTCGCGAGCGGCCTTGCTGCCGGAGTTGGTCTCATCCCGAGTGTTTAGCAACGCGGTTACTTGGAGCAGCAGCATCTTTCAAATCGCTTCGATGACCGGTCCGGCGATTGGCGGCCTGATCGTTGGAACACAGAAGAATGCCACAACAGCGTTTGCCGTGGTAGCCGTCTGCCGTCTCCTCTCGCTGGCGGCGATCGCCACCCTACCTCATCGTCGTACCGAGCGAACGGTTCAGGAAATCTCCTGGGAGAGTCTGGTGGCTGGAATCCGATTCGTCTGGACAACCAAGCTCATCCTGGCCACGATTACCCTCGACCTGTTCGCCGTGCTTTTGGGCGGTGCAACCTACCTGTTGCCGATCTACGCCGAAGATATTCTTCATGTCGGGGCAACGGGACTTGGTTTCCTCCGATCAGCCGAGGCGATTGGCGCTGTGTCGATGGCCGTGCTTCTGGCCCATCTTCCGCCCATGCGTCATGCCGGGCGAACCATGCTCTGGGCCGTGGCAGGATTCGGCGTAGCCACGATCATCTACGGCCTCTCCCAGTGGTTTTGGCTCTCGATAGCCATGATGTTCCTGATCGGTGCGTTGGACAATATCAGCGTTGTCGTCCGGCATACGCTAGTCCAAATGCTCACCCCCGACTCAATGCGAGGCCGCGTCTCAGCAATCAACAGCATCTTCATCGTCGCGTCGAACGACCTGGGGGGCCTGGAGTCGGGGCTCACCGCACGGCTGTTTGGACCGATTCTCTCGGTGGTTCTCGGCGGCATTGGAGCGATCGTCGTGGTGGGCGCGACAGCCCGTGTCTGGCCGCAGATTCTCGGGATTGGCTCACTTCAGGACATTCAGCCTGCCAAGAGCACAGAAGTCCAAGCCAATGTGGATGAAGCACTGGCCACCCGCGACGGGTAGCCCGACTGCCATTGCGGCCCCTGGCGGGATATAATGGGCCGGGTGGGATTGCCGTCTATTGGTCCTGCAAATGTCAAAATCTTGGGTGGCATGCTATCACACGGCGCCGCCGTGGTCGGCATGTTGTTTTTGAGCCAGATGAACGATGACGTTCGTCAAAACAACCTTGGGATAAGCGAATGGCAGAATACGTCGTCTTGTTGTCGATCCCCGGTCTGCGAGAGAAAGACGTTGCGGTAATGCCGCACCTGCGGGAACTGATGGCCGGCGGAGAGATTGCCGAATTGGCCCCTAGTTTCCCATGCGTCACCTGTCCGGTACAGGCCAACATGACTACCGGCAAGTTGCCCCGCGAGCATGGCGTGGTAGCCAATGGTTTCTATTGGCGCGATCGACACGAGATCGAGATGTGGACTTCACCGAACGACTGTATCGAAAAGCCGCAGATCTGGGATCTGCTGTATCACGATCAGGCCGGCCTCACCTCGGCTGTCTGGTTTCCGCTGCATGCCAAGGGGAGCGAGGCTGAGTTTGTCTGCACACCAGCCCCGATCCACAACCCCGACGGCTCGGAAACGCTGTGGTGTTACACACGGCCGCTGGCACTTTACGGTGAACTTCGGAATGCACTGGGCGATTTTCCGCTCAAGCACTTCTGGGGCCCGATGGCCAATATCAAGTCAACAGCCTGGATTATCGACTCGGCGATCCATGCAGCGAAGACTCACCGGCCCAACTTCTTCTACATCTACCTGCCACACCTGGACTATCCCGGCCAGCGGACGGGTCCCGACAGCCCCGAAGCCAAAACGGCCGTGGCCGATCTGGACGCTCAGATCGGACGGTTGGCCGACGGTCTCCGCGAGGCCTACGACGCAAACCCTTTCTGGCTGGCAGCCGGGGAGTATGCGATCGTGCCGGTCGATCACGTGATGTATCCTAATCGGGTACTGCGTGAAGCGGGCCTGCTGGCGGTTCGCGAAGGGGCAGACGGCGAGTATCTCGATCCGGCGGCCAGTCAAGCCTGGGCCCTGGTCGACCACCAGTTCTCCCACGTCTTCCTGGCCGACGACAGCCCCCAAATGGTCGCCAAAGTGGCCAACCTATTCCGCAACCAACCGGGAATCGACGAGGTGCTGACCAAAGACCAGTTGCATCGGCACAGCTTGGGACATCCACGGAGTGGAGAAATAGTACTCATCTCCCAGCCCAATAGTTGGCAAGCCTACTACTATTGGCTTTCTGACGATCGGGCTCCGGGCTTTGCCCGAACGGTCGACATCCATAGTAAGCCAGGTTATGATCCAGTGGAACTTCACTTTGATCCCCAAACGCGCAGTATCCCCCTGGATGCCACGCTGGTCCGCGGCTCGCACGGAGCACCGGCAACCGACGCGAGCCAACGCACGGTAGTCCTTGCCTCTGAACCCAATGTCTTCCCTCCAACCACCCTCCGCGACACGGCCGTATTCAGCGTGGTGATGCGGCAGTTCGGAATCCAGTTGGTTTGAGCTGCTGAACACGTCGATTCCCCCCACGGAGAAACAACTCGTGAAACACACACAACTTGTGCTGACGTTCCTCTCGCTGACAATCCTCTTGTCCTTGCCGGTCTCCGTCGGCGGAGCGGCCGAGCAGAGAATGCCAGTCCCAGCGTTGGTAAAACGATTTGCCGAGATGCTGCCGAAGACGCCACAAGGGGTGGGACGACCGATTGGTGATCGGCAGCTCTGGGAGACGGTGGCCAAGGCCCCAGTATTCAAGGACGTGGTCGCTTCGGCCGAGCGTCTGATGGCCAAGCCAATGCCCGACTTGCCGGACGATCTCTATCTCGATTTCTCCCGCACAGGGAACCGCGATCGTTGCCAACGGGTGCTCTCGCAGCGGCATTCGCGGTTTGCCGCACTGACGCTCGCCGAGTGCTTGGAGAATCGCGGCCGTTTCCTGCCGGCAATCGAGGAGGCCATCCGGACGGTGGCCCTGGAAAAGAGCTGGACGCTGCCAGCTCACGACCGGCATCTGGACAACTTCTATGGCCGGCAGATCGATATCGACCTTGCCTCGTCCACTTTGTCATGGAACTTGGCTACGGCCGACTACTGGTTGGGCGACAAGCTGAGCAAGGAAACCCGCGACCTGATCCGCCGCGAACTGGAGCGTCGCACGTTTGCCCCGTACCTTGGCTACTTGGCTCAGGAAAAACCGCGGATGTGGTGGCCCACCTGTACGAACAACTGGAACGCCGTGTGCCAATCTGGCGTCACCGGCGCCGCCTTGGCGATCATCGATTCACCGGAACGCCGGGCTATCTTCGCTGCTGCGGCCGACCGGCTCATTAAGCATTTTCTTGAGGGCTTCACTCCCGATGGCTACTGTTCCGAAGGCCTCAGCTACTGGAACTACGGATTCGGCCACTTTGTGCTCTTGGCCGAAACGCTGTACCAGGCGACCGAGGGTAAGGTCGACTGGTTCGACAACCCGCAGGTGAAGCAGATCGCCCAGTTTGGACGACGACTGGAAATCCTGCCCGGCATCTATCCGGCATTTGCCGACTGCGGTGTAAATGCACGTCCCGACGTGCAAATCCACGCCTTCGTAAGTCGCCGTTATGGTTTCGGCTGGCAAGAAGATGAGCAACGTGGTTTGCTTTTGGCCGGAGGGGTGACCGATGAATTGTTCCGTTTCGGGTTGCTGCGACTGCCGAACTCGGCGAGCAAACGGCCGGCCGTGGCCCAAGCCCCGAACCTCGCGTTGCGGGATTGGTTTAGCGATGCGGGGATTCTGATTAGTCGGCCTGCTTCGGGCAAAGGACTCGGCGTCGCGCTCAAAGGGGGGCACAACGCTGAGCATCACAACCACAATGACGTTGGTTCGTACGTCGTAGCCCTCACCGGAACGACGCCGCTGGTCGACCCGGGCGCCGAAGTCTACACGGCCCGAACGTTCAGTGCCGATCGTTACAAGAGCGGCGTGCTCAACTCCTTCGGCCACCCAGTGCCTCGCGTAGCCGGCCAGTTGCAGAAGACGGGGCGCAAAGCCGCCGCCCGGGTGCTCATGACCGAGTTTACCGACACGACGGACACGTTAACCCTCGACCTTCGCTCGGCATACGACGTCAAGGACCTGAAGGCCCTGGAGCGCACGTTCGTCTTTTCGCGTGAGGGCTCTGGTCGTCTGATTGTGACCGATCACGTACATTACACCAAACCACAGGAGTTTGGCACGGCCCTGGTCACCTTCTCCAAGTGGCGGCAGGTCGGGGACGACCAGCTTCTTGTCGGCGAGGGAGCGGAAGCCGTGCGTGTGAAGATCACCACCGACGGCCCAAAGTTCCGCCTCCAGGCGGAAGAGATCCACGAGGACCTTCCCAGCAAACGGATTCCGATCCGCATCGGAATCGACCTGACAGAACCGGTCGCCGAGGCACAAGTCACAGTGACCGTTGAACCGGCGGGCGAGTAACCAAGCACGCAATGAGTCAGATCATGAGCGAACTTGGCGTGCTTGCACGAGCAATCACAGCGACATGCAAGCACGCTAGTCTAATAGATCGTTGTCAATCGGGTGGCTGGAACTGAAAGTGACGGCTCTGACTGAAGAATTCCAATGGATTATCGTAAACGACCTTGCGAATGAGTGATTCAGCATGACCGCGGCGGCGCATGGCCATGATAAAGTCGGGCACAGCCGTCGGCCGTGAGGGGCCCCAATCAGCCGAAGAATTGACCAAGATTCGCTCGGGACCGCAGGTCTCGATCATATCGACCGCCCGTTCGGCCGTGGCCTTGGTTGTCGGATAGAGCGTAATCCCGGCCCAATAGCCTTCATCAAGCGCCAGGCGGATGGTATGCTCTTCACAGTGGTCAATGCATACGCGACGACAATCCACGCGGCGATCGGCACGGAGCAGGTCAAGGATCATCCGCGTGCCCTGGTATTTGTCCTGCAGGTGTGGCGTGTGAAAGAGCATCTGCTCGTTGGTCTGGAGGGCCAAATCAATCAGGAGTTCCAGGGTCGCGACTTCATTGCGTGTGTTCTTGTTCAAGCCGATCTCCCCAATGCCCAAGACATTAGGTCGCGTCAGGAACTTGGGGAGTTCAGCGATCACTTCGCGTGAGAAGCTGACATTCTCGGCCTCCTTGGCGTTCACACCAAGCCAACAGTAGTGTTGCATGCCGTAGTTGGCCGCGCGTTTCGGCTCCCATTCAGTCAACTGGCGAAAATAATCGTGAAAGCTGCTCACACCCGTGCGATCAAAACCCATCCAGAAGGCAGGCTCGCCGACGATGAGACAGCCCATTTTCGCCATGACTTCCAGATCATCGGTGGAGCGAGAGGCAATATGCGTGTGGGGATCGATGAAGTACATGGTTATTTCTTCTCCATCGCAAACTTGGTCTGCCAGTCGGGATCATATGGGAGCGAAAAGGTCATCTGGACCCGTTCCGCCCGACCTGATTGTTCGCTCAATAGGATTTCCAGGCTTTGGCGAATCTGAACCATGCGCGGATCGTCCCCGGCCCTGGCGCGGTCAACACGATCTAAGGCAGCGGCCAACTCAATCAGTCGGGCACGCAGGGGAAGAAACTCGCGGTCGAACACTGCAGGAGCATTGGTTGCAGATTTCATGAACACCTCCTCAAGTGGCCAAGGGAAACACGATGAATCAGGCCACCGCAAGCCACCCATACTTGGGCTGCCCTTCACGCCGCTCTGCCTATTGTTGAATACCGATTGTGCCGAAGGAATAACCTCTTCGGGTGGACGCCTGCGATGCGAGCAGTCGGCTGATGCAGATTGTATCTGGGGTAACAGAAGTACTAGCCATGTGGCCCAATTCTCGGCGGGTCCCCCAAATCTTCCGGGAGGAAACACAGCGTCTTACGAAAATTCTCTCCACTATCGTCTCCAGCCGAGACGTATAGTGTACAAAGGAGGAGTTGCCTGGCGTGAGTGACGGCCTGAAAACGACAATCCGGTTGCTAAGCGAGACGGACAACGAGGCAGCCGTTTGGGTCCTCCTCTCTGCGCTTGATTCCCCGAATGCAACGATCCGCGAAGAAGCCTTGACAGCAATCCTGAAGCGTCGTAGTCCGGCCGCCCATCGCGAGATTTTGCGGCGGCTGCATCTGGCCGACGAGCGGACGAAGGAAATCATCGGCAAGCATCACACACGCATGACCCAGGCCATGCGCGACGCCCTCTTGGGGAACGATTCCCCCCTGTGCACCAATGCCTGTATGGCGGCCGTCTGGTTTCGTCACTACGACCTGATCCCCGCCTTGATTGCCGTCACTGAGAATCAGAATAGCCCCAACTCGTCGTTGGCCTCCCAAACGCTGACTCAGTTGGTCGAGTCACTCTATGCCGAATTGGCTGAATCTTCACCCATGTCCCGTCATTGGAATATGTCATTGACGCGGAATCGGGTCGTCGGCGATCTGGAACACTCGGTGGCTCGCTTTGGCCGACACCGACGGCGAGCGATCATCGACGCCTTCATGCTCCTAGTCCACCGCGACAACGCCACACTCAAACAGATCCTGATGGATCCCCACCATGCGGCGTTTGTTCCCATCGTCGAGGCAATGGCAAAGAGCTCGGCCGGTGGCGTAATCCGCCTCTTGCTGAGTTTCCTGGAAGACGGCCACGCCCCGTCGGTCACGCTAGTGACAATCGCCAAGCGATCCGACCGGCGATTTGTCGCACATCTGCTGCATGCAATCGGCACCGAGCCAAGCCTGATCATCCGACAGAACCTCAAGCGGATCACGTCGATCAACTGGTTGCAGAATGAACTGTCCCTGCTCGACGAGTTGGACGGGCAAGCCCAACAAGGAGCCGTGAGACTGGTGATGAACGCGGGCATTCCCCGAAAACAGGCGTTCGCTGTGGTCAGCCATCTCTTGCAGTACGGACAAACAGAAGGCCGGCGAGCCGCTGCCGAGGCCCTGCGAGCTTTTTCGGGGAGCGAAGCCAACGCCTTGGCGTTACAAGCCTTGCAGGACGAAGATCCCGAAGTCCAAGCCCATATCTTGGTCCAGTTACGTTCCCGTGGTATCCCAGGCGCGCTTCCCCATCTGGTCGAGATGGTTGACAGTCCCCACGCCGTCGTACGGAAGGCTGCGCGAGACAGCCTCGTGGAGTTCAGTTTCAAGCGATTCCTGGCAGCCTTCGACATGCTCGACGACGAAGTCCGCCAAAGTACAGGGATGCTCGTCAAGAAGCTCGATCCGCAAACCCTCCCCTCTCTGGAAGCCGAACTGCTCTCACAAGTCCGTTCACGACGGGTACGTGCCCTGACCATCGCCCAGGCAATCGATGCCGTTTCAAACGTCGAAGCGTTGGTGGTCCGCCTCCTGCACGACGAGGACCATCTGGTGCGTGCCCAGGCCGCTGCAGCCCTGGCCCAAGCCACATCACCAGCCAGCCTGGACGCCCTGCAGGAATTGGCCTTGAATGACCGGAGCCCCATGGTTCGCACCGCGGCCAGGAAGAGTCTGAACGAGCGGGCAGGGCTCTCCGCCTGGACATCGTTCCCTTCAGGGGAGCCGGACGAGGAGGTGGTCCTGTGAACCATCTGATCATTACCAGTCTGCTTCTGGCAGAGCGTTCGCGAATCCTCGAGATCGCCCAGGCCTTTCGCGCAAACCATCAACAACATTCCGCCCATGAGACACTGCTTTGGCTGACCATCGTCTTCACCTTGGCCGGGGCACTTCTGGTGCTCAACCGGCTTCTCGATCGCCGCGATCAGGACCAGCGACGGGTGAACCAGCCGCTACGGCTGTTTCTGGCCTTGTGCAAAGCACACAGACTGAACTGGTCAGAACAGTGGCTGTTGTGGCGGGTGGCGCGCTGCCAGCGGCTGCGCGACCCGGGGCGTTTGTTCCTCGAACCAGAACGGCTTGACTCGACCAATCTCAGCCCCACTCTGCGACTCCGCTGGGCCCAACTTCGGCAGTTGCGCGAACGGCTTTTCCGCGGCCTTCCGGGCGAGGAATCGTCTTCCGCCACCCATATAGATGCTGAGGAACCATGCCCACCGGCTTCACTCGACGAGTTGGCCAGCGGGGCCTTCACCGTACCGCTCGATCAATCGTGGGCCATCTCCACTTGGTCACCACAAGCGCAAATCAGCGTCGAAGATACGGGTCCCCCCCTTCCCGGCTAACCTCGACCGCTGGGCTCAAGAAACGCTGCGGGGGCAAGCTGGCAGCCCCCGTGCAAGAACCGAGTGCCTCCAAGAACTAGTAGGCCCCCCCGACGGCGCTACGCGGCGGTTTGCGAGGCTGGAAGACGGGGCTGACGCTGCCATCGGAAACACGAGGAACCTGACCGTCAGGTAACCGCGGACGGAAATCCTCGGGATTCGCCCCCTTCCCGTAGCGGACCACAGGCGTCTGGTTCTTCCAGCCCATCTTTTTCAACAGTTCCGACAGCGGCACCTTCTGGACCCCCAGCGTGTCAGCATCTCGAATCATCCGGACGCGCTGTTCGCCGACGACTCGGGGCGTATTCTCATCATGCTCCCGTCCCAGGATCAGGAAGCGAGTGTTCGTGTCCATCTTCCCCGTCCGTTTTCCGGCGTCGTCCAACTCCGCCACAATAATTCCGCCGGTCATCGTAATCAGGTTGCGGACGATCTCCGTGTCGCTCTTCCCATCGCCGTCCACATCCATCCCGTCGGTCAAGGCAAAGCGTTGACGCTCACCCGGCGTCCAAATGGGCGTATGGATCAAGTCACCTGGGACGATCGGATCCGAGATCTTGTCTTCGACAATCCGCGCTTCGGCCAGATGCTCGCCGAGGACCTGCGTGACTTCAATGTCAGCCTTCTTCTCTGCCTTAGCCATGTCGGTAGCATCTGAGGAATAGACGGCAAAGGTAGTCTGCCGAGTCAGACCGTCCGCTTGCCCCAGATTGATCCAAACCACACCGTCGCGTTGACGAACCCAACTAATCCGGCCGTCGGCGTCCTCGAAAGTAGTTTGGGTCACCTTAGCGAGATCCTGACTGCGTTTTTCCAGCGATTTTTCCAGCGTGCCGACAAGCTTCTTCTGTTCGTCCATGTTCTTCTTGATATTGTCCATCGCCGCGATGGCGTCCTTTTGAGCCTTGGCCATCTTCTGCGCCAGTTCCGTCTTCTGCTGGCTAATCAACTGGCGATCTTCATTGAACTTACCACGTTCCTCGGCCAAGTCCTTTTGCGCGGCATCTTGAGCGGCCTTGAACTGATCGAGTTGCGGCTGCTTGGTCGCTTCCACCAGTTCCCGCACGGTCTTCTCGTCCTGCAAGGCCACCTGCAACTCAGCAATCGTCGTGTCCTTCTTGCGGATTACGCCAAAGAGGTATTCGAGCACCTTCCGGTAGTCGCGGGCATTTTCCTCGAAGTTGGCCGCGTAGGTCTCCATCTGTTTGTTGAACTCTTCATGGATCGCATCCATCTTGTCGGTTTGTCCACACCCGATAAGACGTTTCAACTCCGTATTGTCCTTCTCGGCACTTTCAGCCTTGAGTCGATCGGCGTTGGCTTGATCCAGGTTAGCCTTGGCCTTCAAGGTAGCTTCCTCAAACTTGCGGAAGAACATGAAGGTGGTCACTCCGAGCACAAGGGTAAGTGCCACGAAGATGATCAACGCGATGTGCAACCCTTGGTTTTCTCGCGCCATGACGGAAATGCTCCTTTACAGCGGCATGCGTCCGCATCGATTGACCGGACACAGCAAAAGAAACGTGCCTCTCCTCGGACGACAGCCGAACCGTCGCCATAACCAACCGCGATCTGTTCTCAGAAGAGCAGAGAGTCTGAAATCGATTCTAAATACGCCCAAAACCACTGTCAATTAAAAAACCCCCTAGCAGTGGGCAAGTGGCGAACCGCCGTTTTCCCTCGATAAATCGCGATAAACAGGGGTGAAGCAACAACCCGATACTCACACATTGACAGCATCCCTCCCCCCCTCTAATAGCCCCTCAAATCAAGCGGTTATAGTCCGCCTCGCTCAGCTCACACGGGACCTGACGAGCCTTGACATCCCCCCGGGAAGGGTGTAGGATTTCTGAGTATGGGAGTGGGCAGGACTTGCTATAGCCCCTGGGGCATCACCGCCTAGCAGCAAGCGTCCCCAATCGCGGTTGCCCTCCTTCTCGTCCCCCCGTTCGTCGATCCACTGATGGCCAAACACTCCCCATCGAAGCAGAAGCAGCTCTTTGACTCGCAGCCAGAGGCCGAGGTTCAGCCGGCTCGGATGCCAACGTCGCCAGAGGAGGTTCTTGCCAGCGCAGTGCCCTTTACCAAGACGTCCCCTCCGGTCAGCCTCGAGGGGAAGACCGTCTACGTGATCGACTCGCATTCGCTGATCCATCAAGTATTTCACGCTTTGCCTGAGATGACCAGCCCCCAAGGAGAGCCGGTCGCGGCTGTGTTTGGCTTTGCTCGCGATCTGTTCTTCCTGCTCGAACAAAAGCGGCCCGACTACTTGTTCTGCGCGTTCGATATGCCGGGCAAGACGTTCCGCCACCAGATGTACGACCAGTACAAGAGCCACCGTCCAGAGATGGACATCGACTTGATTCCGCAGATCGGCAAGATTCGGGAAGTCATCGAGGCGATGGGAATCCCCGGTCTGGGCGTGGAATCTTATGAGGCGGACGACATTTTGGCGACCCTTGCACAAATCACCGCCAAGCAGGGTGGCCAATGCTTTCTCGTAACGGCCGACAAAGACTGCCGGCAGTTGATCAACGACCGGGTTTTTGTCTACAACATCCGCAAGAACCAAGTGATCGACCGCGAGGCGCTCAAGGCCGATTGGGGAATCGCACCGGAGCAGGTCGTTGACTTTCTGGCTTTGGTTGGCGATTCGGTGGATAACGTTCCTGGCGTGCCATTGATTGGTCCCAAAGGTGCGCAACAGTTGCTCCAGCAATTCGGCAGCCTCGACGCACTCTACCAACGTGTGGAAGAGCTTCCCAAAGGCAAGAAGAAGGAAAACCTGATCGCTTCGCACGACCAAGCCCTCTTGAGCCGAGAACTGGTGCGGCTGGATCACAATGTCCCCGTACCGATCGACTGGGAAGCAGGCCGTACAGGAAGACTTCATCCTGAGCGACTGCGGGGCCTATTCCAGCGATTCGGGTTCCGCAGCCTAGTGGAAAAAGTTGATTCGCTTGCCGGTTCAGTGGGCCCAACTCAAGAGGCAGGCAAACAGTTGGAGCTTCACCATCGGCTCGTTGATACCCCCGAGGCCTTGACCGCGTTGGTCGAAGAGCTTCGCCAACAGAAGAGCCTCTCCGTCGACTTGGAGACCACGAATATCTGGCCCCGCTGGGCAGACATTGTCGGCATCGCCCTGGCTTGGAACAACGACCAAGGATGCTACGTGCCGGTTCGTGGCCCCGTTGGGGAGCAATGCCTAAATCTGCAAGCGACGCTGGAGGTTCTGCGTCCGATCCTAGAGGATCCCGCAATCGAGAAGATCGGGCAAAACCTGAAGTACGACATGATCGTGCTGCGGTCCAACGGAATCAATCTGGCTGGCGTGGGGTTCGACACGATGGTGGCCAGCTATCTGTTGGACGCTGGCGAGCGCACCCACAACCTCGACGACTTGGCCAAGCACTATCTGGGCCACACGACCATCAAGATTTCTGAGTTGATCGGCACGGGCAAGAACCAGAAGCGCATGGACGAAGTACCGATCCGCCAAGTGGCCGACTACGCAGGCGAAGACGCCGTGCTGCCGCTTCATCTGCGTCCGATTCTCGCCAGGCGTTTGACCGAGGATAAGCTGGAAAAGCTGTTCACCGACGTGGAGATCCCCCTGATCGACGTACTCGTCGAGTTGGAATACAACGGCATCAAGGTCGACATTGAACGGCTCCGGGAATTGAGCCGCCGGTTCGGGGAGCGAATCGCGACGATTGAACAAGAGATCCACACATTGGCTGGGCGCGAGTTGAACATCGCTTCGCCGAAGCAGCTTCAGCAAGTGCTCTTCGAGGAGTTGAAGCTGCCGATCATTAAGAAGACCAAGACCGGCGCGAGCACGGACGCCGAGGTCCTTGAGGAATTGGCGGCCGTACATCCCTTGCCGGCCAAGATCGTCGAATACCGACAGTATACCAAGCTGAAAAGCACCTATGTGGATGCGTTGCCCCAGATGGTCAATCCGAAGACCGGGCGAGTGCATGCCTCGTTCCACCAGGCGGTCACGGCCACCGGACGCCTAAGTTCCAGCGACCCGAATCTGCAAAACATCCCGATCCGCACACAAGAAGGTCGGGAAATCCGCTCCGCCTTCATTCCAGGCAGTCCGGACTGGCAGCTCCTGGCCGCCGACTACTCGCAAATCGAGCTTCGCGTGCTGGCCCATTTCTCGGCAGACGAGCGGCTTCGCGAGGCCTTTGCCAAGGACGAGGATATCCACGCCCGGGTGGCAAGTCAGATCTACAACGTCCCTTTGAATGAAGTCACGTCGGACATGCGGCGTCAGGCAAAGACAGTGAACTTTGGGGTGGTTTACGGACAAAGCCCCTTTGGACTGGCCAAAGAGTTGCGAATCGACAAGCAGGAGGCGGCGAGGTTCATCGACGCCTACTTTGCGGGCTATCCGGGGATCGAAAAATTCCTCAATCGGGTGCTGGCCGACTGCCAAACGAGTGGTTATGTTAGTACTATCCTGGGACGCCGGCGTGCCATCGGTGGCGTACGAGCCGAGCCGGGGCGGCAGCGGAACCTAGCCGAACGGACTGCGATCAACACCGTAATCCAAGGCTCGGCAGCCGACCTGATCAAGCTGGCCATGTTGGGCATCCACCGTCGGCTCCGGACAGAAGGCCTTTCGGCGAAAATGCTGCTACAGATCCATGACGAATTGATCTTCGAGGCCCCAGCCGCGGAGATTGATGGATTGGCCGCGCTAGTTGTCGAAGAAATGGCCGGAGCACACCCACTGGATGTCCCCCTGAAAGTGGATGTCAAGGTGGGGCCCAATTGGGCCGATGCGAAGCCGTGGAACAAGGTTGGTTAGGAATTGGCGCAACTGTCTTGCAGAACCTCGCGATGCGATAATATGCTGGTGATTGGTCTGTTGGGTGGCGTGGCCAGCGGCAAGAGCTTGGTAGCCAAGGAGCTGGAACGGCTCGGCGCCGGCCACCTTGACGCCGATCGGGCCGGCCACGAGGTGTTGCGGCTGCCGCGGGTGGAAGCTGCGGCTCGACAGCGGTGGGGGGCAGGAGTGTTCAATACAGCAGGACATATTGACCGTTCCCAACTGGCTCGTCTTGTGTTTGCTGCCCCCCCGAACGGCCCCCGTGAACGCAAGTACTTAGAACAATTGACGCATCCGGAGATCGGCCGACTGCTGGAGCAACAAGCCCGGCAGTGGACGGCCGAGGGTCTACCGGCGGCCGTTTTGGATGCACCGTTGCTTTTGGAGGCTGGTTGGGATAAGTTTTGTGATACATTGGTATTTGTCGACGCGCCGCGTGAGGTGCGTCTGGGGCGAGCGTTGGCCCGGGGCTGGACGGAAAGCGAGTTTTCCGCCCGGGAGAACGCCCAGGAACCTTTGGACTTGAAGCGTAAGCGTGCCGATGTGGTAATAGATAACGCCACCTCCTTTGAGCAGACTCGTGAGCAAGTCGAGCGCTTCTGGCAATCGCTAGTCGGCGGTCCGGCCGAAGCCCGATAACCCCTTCCCGCAATTCCCGTTGCCCTTGATTCCCTTGGTTCGTTCTCTCGGCGGTCGCCGGAACAACCCCTAGAACCCCACCGCTGACACTCTCTGCGTGTCGGCCCCCTGCATCTCTCAGGAGCAATTGAGCATGACCGACTCGAAAGACACGGATTCCACCCCGGTGGAAACGAGTAACACCGAACTGTTTGAGACGGTGTCCGAGGAACGCCCGTCCGACGGCAAGTCGTCGGTGCGACCACGGCGTGGCAGTCTGTCCGGCCGAGGTCGAGCGAACACCGCCGGTAAGGAAAAGCCGAGAGAGCGGGAGCGAAGTGCAGACGCCCTGGACCTCGAGAGCGAACCGCTTTCGCTGGCTGAAGAAATCGCCGAACAAGGCAGTCTTCTCGACGACGATACCGACGAACATTACGAGCAAATCAAGCAGTCGGGCGATACCCACATCGCCGAGTTACAGCGGATGTCGATGTCGGAGTTGATCGAGGAAGCCCGCAAAGAGCAACTGTTCGACTGTGCGGGAGTGAAGAGACAGGATCTGATCTTCAAGATCCTCAAGGAACGCGTCAAGCTCAACGGCCTGATGTACGGCGAAGGAACCCTGGAGGTTCTTCCCGATGGTTTCGGGTTCCTGCGAAGTCCCGATTACCACTATCTCTCCTGCCCCGACGATATTTATGTCTCCCCGAGTCAGATTCGGCGGTTCGGGCTGCGGACAGGGGCGACAGTCTCCGGACAAATCCGCCCGCCCAAGGAGAACGAGCGTTACTTCGCCCTACTGCGTGTCGAGGCCATCAACTACGAAGATCCCGCGCTGATGTCGTCGAAGATCTTTTTCGACGACCTGACGCCACTTCATCCCGATCAGCGAATTGTCATGGAAGGGCCGGACGGCGACATCAACACCCGCGTCGTGGATATGATCATCCCCGTAGGCTTCGGCCAGCGTGGCTTGATCGTCAGCCCCCCCCGCGCCGGCAAGACGATCCTCATGCAAAAGATGGCCAAGGCCGCCTTGGCCAACTATCCCGAGCTCTACGTGTTCATGCTCCTTATTGACGAGCGTCCCGAAGAGGTGACCGACATGGAGCGGCAGGTTAAGGGGCCCAATTGCGAGGTGATCAGCTCCACCTTCGACGAGCCCGCCTCGCGGCACATCCAGGTCTCGGAAATGGTCCTCGAAAAGGCCAAACGGATGGTCGAATACGGCAAGGACGTGATGATCTTCCTGGATTCGATCACTCGTCTGGCACGAGCTTGGAACTCCGAATGCCCGCACTCCGGAAAGATCCTCTCCGGCGGTGTAGACGCCAATGCTTTGCAGCGGCCGAAGCGATTCTTCGGCGCCGCCCGCAAAGTCGAGGAAGGCGGTTCGTTGACGATCGTCGCCACGGCCCTGATTGACACGGGCAGTAAGATGGACGAGGTGATCTTCGAAGAGTTCAAGGGGACGGGCAACCTGGAGATCGTGCTGGATCGGCGTCTCGTGGACAAGCGGATCTGGCCGGCGATCGATATCATCCGCAGCGGTACCCGCCGCGAAGAGATGCTCATGGATCCCGAGGAGCATCGTCGCGTTTGCGTCTTACGACGAGTGCTCAACGAGATGAACCCGCCCGACGCCATGGAGTTCCTCGTCACCCGGCTGCAAAAGACCAAGACGAATGCAGAATTCTTGATGAGCATGAATATGCGGTGAAGTAGTACACAGCACACAGTAGGCGGCAGGTCGTAGGCAGAGGAAGAGACAGGACTGATGCAGCCAGTTGCGTTGAATTCTGCAAGGCCGCCCAATTCCCAATTCCCAATTCCCAATTCCCAATTCCCAATTCCTCCCGCAGTGAACATTTATCAAGGAAAACTCGGGCCGGTCAAAGGCCGGTTTGCTATTGTTGTTGCAAAGTTCAACGAGACGATCACCTCACGGTTGTTGAACGGTGCGGTTGAGACGTTGGCGGCGCATGGTGTCACCGAGGACCGAATCGACGTGGCCTGGGTCCCGGGCGCGTTTGAGATTCCCACGGTAGCCAGCCGTTTGGCTACCAGCGGCCAGTACGTCGCCGTGCTCTGCCTGGGCGCGGTAATCCGCGGCGAGACCACGCATGACCAGCATATCAATCGGGCCGTGAGCCTGAGTCTTGCCGAGCTTGGCATGCGGACGGGCCTGCCCGTCATCTTCGGTGTGTTGACCTGCAATACGCTTGAACAGGCCGTTGCCCGCAGCGGGGGCGAAGCGGGTACTAAAGGCAAAGACCGGCCGGACAGTCGCATCGGTAATAAAGGAAGCGAGTGTGCCGAGGCAGCGTTGGAAATGGTCCATCTGATGGCCCAATTGCCGGGCGGACGGGTGGTGCAATGACCCGGCGAAGTCGAGCCCGAGAAGTCGCGTTACAAGTCCTCTTTCAGGATGACTTGAACCCGAAGGTCAACCCAGCCGTGGGCGATGCCTTGATTGCTCAGCGAGTCCGCGTGCCGGAGCTGGTCGATTTCGCTCGCGACCTGGTCAGCGGCGTGCGCCGCAATCGGGAACAATTGGACGAGCAAATCCAACGAACCGCCGAGCATTGGAGCCTCGCCCGCATGGCGGCAACCGATCGAAACGTGCTGCGTCTGGGCGCCTACGAAATCCTCTATTCGACAACACCCGCGCGTGTAGCAGTCGACGAGGCCGTGGAATTGGCCAAACGCTATGGCACGGCCCAGTCCGCCCAGTTTGTCAACGGCATCCTCGACCGCCTGATGCATCAAAAAACAAGGGAGGGGACAGGGGAGAATGCTGAATGATGAATGCTAAACGATGAATGACAGATTGGGGCATTCATCGTTTTGTGTTCGGCGTTCAGCATTCGGTTGGCATTTATCATTCATCCTTCAGCATTCAGCACACCTGCCATGGGCTTCTTTGACAAATTCAAGCAAGGCCTGAAGAAGACGGCCCAACTGCTCAACACGGACATCCGTGACCTGTTCAAGGCGGAAGGCCGGCTGGTCAACGACGAGTTTCTCACCGAACTGTTCGAGATGCTGGTCAAAACCGACATGGGGGTGAAGTCGGCCCAGGAAGTCGTCGCTGAAGTGCGTACGGCGTTCCGCGGCCGGGTCGTGCAAATGAACGACGTGCTCGATGAGGTAAAAAAGAAGCTCAAGTCCTTGATGGCCCAGCCGGCTGAGCCGATCCAATTCGCCGCCAGCGGACCGACAGTAATCATGGTCTGCGGCGTAAATGGCTCGGGCAAAACGACCTCGATCGCCAAGCTGGCCCAGATGTTTCGCGCCGACGGGAAGAAGGTTCTTCTCGGCGCGGCCGACACCTTCCGCGCTGCCGCCGTCGAACAATTGACGATTTGGGCCGATCGCCTTGGTGTGGAGATCGTCAAGGGTGTCCAGGGAAGCGATCCGGCCAGTGTCGGACATCGAGCCGTCGCCCGGGCTTTGGAACTCCAGGCCGACGTCTGCATCGTCGATACGGCTGGCCGACTCCAGACGCAGCAGAACTTGATGCAGGAATTGACGAAAATCCACCGCGTGCTGGGCAAGCAACTCCCCGAAGCCCCGCATGAAGTCTTGTTGGTCCTGGATGCCACCACTGGGCAAAACGGGATCAGTCAGGCCCGGCACTTCACCGATGCGGTCCACTGCACGGGCATCGTGCTCGCCAAGCTGGACGGCACCGCCAAAGGCGGGGTCGTCGTCGCGATCCGCCAGCAGGTTGGCCTCCCTGTCAAGTACGTCGGCGTGGGAGAGAAGCCCGAGGATCTGGCTCTATTCGAACCCGATCCGTTTGTCGACGCCCTGTTTGAGGACATGAAGGAGGCGGGAAATTAACCCTCCATCACGGCGTGAATCTGGCTTGGGCCGTCTTCAACGGACGGCCTTTATTGTTTCTGGATTGCCAAGTTTGCCTATGCGCCGCATTCCGCCACCTTTCAAGCCACCGAATTGAGTGAGACAGAACCATCCTCTCTTGGGTGGCCATAGAGCCTCCCGTTGTTCAGACGCCATACGCCTTTCCTGACCCAGACAGCTTATCAAAAGAAACTTGGATCGGCATGGTAAATCCAATGTAGGCTGCATAACCGTTGCGAGCAGAACCGATAGGAGATTAAGGAAGCATTATGTGTTCTGCCGGTTGTGCGGAAAGTATCTGACTTGACCGTCTGCACAACCGCTGCCGTCGCAAGCATTCCCGCAGCCTTTTGCGACGCCTGGGGGGAGGAGACGATATGAATCTGGTGCGAGTGGCATTCACCGGTGTCGGGTTGGGCTTGCTAGTCATCGCGTTACCCGGCTCAGAGGACGCCCCAGCGTGGCATTTGCCTCAACAGGTGGTTCTTGAGATGTCCAAGAGCCCGTCCTCAATGCAAGCTCCGCTTCTTGAGCCTCTTCAGCACTCCCCGATATCGCCGTCGATACGACCGTTCCACGAGGAAGAGGAACAGCTCGCCACTGCCGCACTGCCTCAGATAGAACACGAAGAGGAACTGGCCGTCGAGGCCGAGCAGCCCTGGGTTGACGAGAATCCACCCGTCGAGGAAGAGCCGGTTTGGCTGGTCGCCCTAAATCGTCCCATCAGTCTTGAGCCGACCGCACGGTATGCCGAATCTCCGCGGCCGGGCAGCCAGCGAGCATTCTGCCGACAACGGACTACCCGCTCCAAGACAGCCGCCTCCGAGAACGATGTTGTGTCGTTCCAGGCAGACGCGCATCGCCAACCGCCGCGTCCAGCAGAATTGGAGCAGGCGGAGGTGAAGCTGACGCGGGTGCTTCGTTCGGAGACAAAGTCCGACGTCGATGTTACTCTGCGGTCGGCGGAAGCCCCTCATGCGGCAACAGCCCGATTCCCTCGCCGGACAATGACGTCCTCCGTCGTGGAGCAGCCGTGAACGTATAGGAGGCTCCGATCAGACCACACCATACGCTCCGTTCCCCAACTGGCAACCCACCTTAGACGCCACACATTTTCCGCAACCCGCACAGGTTTCGCGAACCGCTAAGACGCCGCGTAACAGTTCGACATTCCCCGTCATTTCCGGTTAACTCACAAAACCGGTTCATCCGATAGCACTTTTGGTGACACACTGCGTGAATTTGCGCGGTGTGTCAGGGTGTTGCGCGTTTTTTCGCAGAAGCAAGCATCTCTCACGCCACTCTTCTGAATATTCCCCGATCACGGAGTTGTTAAACCATGAAGACTTGGAAGCCGGCGATGGCAATCGCCTTATGGCTCGGTCTGTGTTGTGGGTTTGCGGTCGCTCAAACGGCCCCCGGTTATAGTTCGGCCTACCCACAGTCCGCCTATCCGCAGATGGCCTACGCGTACAATAGCTACGCCGGCCCCCAGCAGGCGCCAGCCGCGGTGCCCAGCCCAGATCCAGGCTATGCGACGGCCGAACAGTGCGACCCAACCACGCGTTGCGACGACGCATGGACGCTGCCACAGCCCTGCATTCTCCAGCGTAACGGGATCCGCTTGGGCGGCTGGACGGAAGCCGGCATCAGCGTCGTAGCCAACATGCCTGCCGATCGCTACAACGGCGTGGTGACCTTCAATGACCGCGACGGCGAAGGGCAACTCAACCAGCAGTGGTTCTTCCTGGAACGCGTGGCTGACGGCAGTTGCGGTTGGGATCTCGGCGGGCGTGTCGACTTCGTCTACGGCACCGATGCCCGCTTCACTCAGGCCGCCGACGGTTTGGAACAGTCGTGGGACCAGAGGGCTCGCTTCTACCAAGCGGCGTTGCCCCAGTTCTACGTCGACTTGGCTTATAACGACTGGACTCTTCGTGCCGGTCACTTCTTTACGATTCTCGGTTATGAAGTCGTTCCGGCCACTGGCAACTTCTTCTACTCGCATTCCTATACGATGCAGTACGGCGAACCGTTTACCCACACGGGCGCTTTGTTGACTCGGAAACTGGGCGACCGTTGGTCGGTCACCGCCGGTCTGCACCGCGGCAATGACCAGTTCGACGACACCGACGGCCAGAACTCGTTGAACTTCCTCGGCGGCGCGACCTGGACATCAGCTTCCGAGCGTACTTCGCTAGCGTTCGCCATAAGTGCCACGGAGCAAGGTCCGCAGACTAAGCAACAGATCTTCAGTCTGGTCGGTACTCGCAAGGTGACAGACAACCTCAAGTACGTGATCCAGAGCGATTTCGGCCAGACTGTCGACAGTCTCGCTGGCAAGGCCGAC
This sequence comes from uncultured Planctomycetaceae bacterium, assembly GCA_964558295.1. Lineage (GTDB taxonomy): Bacteria > Planctomycetota > Planctomycetia > Pirellulales > Thermoguttaceae > JBDKTH01. Next base: position 20,431 of record CAZLDQ010000071.1, read on the forward strand.
TGGTACGGTGTCAACCAATATCTGCTCTACGATATCAACACCTGCTGGGCCGCCGGTCTGCGGTTCGAGTGGTTCCGCGACGAGGACGGCAGTCGGGTCACCGGCCTCGGCGACGGCAACCTGAACCAGGGGCCCTTCCTCGGCGATTTCTACGAAATCACCGCCGGCCTCAATTGGAAGCCGCACGCCAATCTGCTCGTCCGTCCGGAAGTGCGTTGGGACTGGTTTGACGCTCACGTCGACAACGGCAACCGTCCCTACGATGCCGGCGACCGCAACAGTCAGTTCCTCTTCGGTTGCGACGTAATCGTCACGTACTAACCACATTCACCCACCACGTGAATTATGGGAGGGACTGTCCGGAGCCTGTAGCCGGTACATTCCCTCCCTTTGTTTTGGAGTCATCCGCCATGAAATCCTCGATCCCCCTTATTGCCGTCGCCCTGGCGACACTTCTGGCGACCACTCCCGCATGGTCGCAGCAGTGGTCGGATTCGGGCCGTCAACCGGCCGGAACGACCCGACAAGTCTCCTACGACTACTGGGAACAGGCGTCACAAGCGGCCCCCAACGCCAACGCGGGCGTCCTTCCCGGTCCCACCAGTGCCCAATCGCCGGAAGTGACCGATGCGTTGCCCCCGGCGATGGTCTATCCCGGCGACCAGCCCGAGCAACCGTGGACTCTGCCCCAACCCCGCTTTCTCCAGCAATATGGGATCACCCTGGGTGGCTGGCTTGAGCAGGGGATCACCTTCAACGGCGAAGCCCCTCGCAACCGCTTCAACGGTCCGGTGGCCTGCAACGACCGCGATGGCGAATACCAGCTCAACCAGTTGTGGCTGTTCCTCAATCGGCCCATTAATACCGAAGGGTGCGGCTGGGATCTCGGCGGCCGGATCGACCTGATCTACGGTACCGATTTCCGCTACGGTGTCTGCCGCGGCCTGGAAGACCGAATCAACTCGCTCGAACAGTATTACGGGCTCGTCCTCCCGCAGGCGTATGGGGAAATCGGCATCAACAACTTGTCGATCAAGATCGGCCATTTTGCCGGAATCCTCAGCTACGAACAAGTGCCTTCGATCGCCAACTTCTTCTATTCGCACTCCTATACGATGTGCTACAGCGACCCGATCCTGGTCACTGGAGCTTTGGCCACCTACAAGCTCAGCGACAACTGGGCCCTGCTTGGCGGGTTCCATCGCGGCTGGATGATGTGGGAGGACAACAACGACGACCTCGACTTCATGGGGGGATTGAACTGGACGAGCAGCGATCAGAAGAGCTCGCTGACGTTCTGCGTCGACAACGGAGCCCAGGACGATGCGGGCGAGCGCAACCGTTTCCTATATACCCTGATCGCCCGGCGACAGATCAGCGAGAAATTTCTCTACGTCTTGCAACATGACCTGGGGGTCGAAGATGACGGCGCGCCGGTCACCGGCGAAGACGCCCAGTGGTACAGCCTCGTCCAGTACTTCATCTACACCCTGAATCCCTGTTGGTCGGCAGGCCTTCGGTTCGAATGGTTCCGCGACCAAGACGGCGCACGAGTCGCCGGAATCGGCAACCTCGCGACCGGCCACGGTTGGGACGGTCTGCCGGGCTTCGCGGGCGACTTCTACGAACTAAGCCTGGGCCTGAACTGGCGTCCTACGCCCAATCTGGTCTTCCGGCCCGAGGTGCGGTGGGACTGGTACGATGGCAGCACGAATCTGGCCGGCCAACTGCCGTTTGACGACGGCAACAGCGACAAGCAATTCCTGCTCGGCATGGACCTGATTGTCACCTACTAGACAGCCGACGATCCGATGTGACTCTCAACCCGATCCGGGGGAGCAGCAACGCGCTGCTCCCCTCTTTTTTTGGTCAGCAGACTCCGCATTCCGTTGCCGAGACTTCTCTGCAGGGGCATCCTCAACCACCTCGCAAGCGGCATCTCAGACCGGCTACACGATTGTCACGCGAAGGAGAGTACTTGCCTGTCTGCAGAATACGAGTCAGAACCGTTTGGTTTCTGGGTTCGGTCAAGTTTTCAAAGAGCTAAGGGGCCTGTTGAGGCCTGGCACGAGTCAGCGTAGCAGATCGCGTGGCCCAATTTCAAGCTTGTGTTGTCTGCCCGGCCGCGCGACGCCTCTTGCATCCCTTTCAGGCATTCCAACGAGACCGAACGGTTTCGCGGGGGCAATTCTTCATGGGGCGGATCGCTCTAACTCTCGACTTGGCTTGACCCTCGGCGCGTATTCGTGGCCAGCCGCCCAAACTCTTGGCACGTCGATTGCTGATTCGGCACACACCGTGCCCCCCTGAAACCCTTTCTCGCGGTGTTCTGACGCACAACTTGCGGCCCCGGAAATTGGTTGTGCAACGTCAGACGGTGTGCCGGAGTGCCACGGGCCGATGTCCGGGAAATCCCTTGGAAGGGAATCACAGGCTCCCTTCCCAGCTCTGCACCACTCGGCCGGCCCGTGGTACCGGTCCCGCCCCGTTCTTGCCTAGGTGCGATTGACAGGCCCCTTGAGACAACTCCGGCGGAGCGATACCATGAAGAAGAGACATAACCCTCCGGAAAGACCTGTCATGAAACTCATCATTGCGATCATCCAACCGAGCCGCCTGGAAGCGGTCAAACAGGCCCTGGCCGATGTCGAGGTCTTCCGCCTGACCGTGATGGACGTTCAGGGCTTTGGCCGCCAGAAGGGGCATAGCGAAGCCTACCGGGGGCATGAGTTCACGGTCAATCTGGTCCGCAAAGTCCAGTTGATGATCGCGGTCAACGATGACTTTCTTCAGCCCACGATCGACGCCATCGTCCAGGGGGGGCGTACCGGTTCAGCCGGCGAGGTGGGCGACGGCAAGATTTTCGTCCTGCCGCTGGAAGATTGCATTCGCATCCGCACGGGAGAACGGGGAGGCGAAGCGATCTAGTTTCTCTGGAGTCTCACGCAAAAACGGTGTGCGAGACAACGGTCTCGGCGATCAGTCCTCGATCTCTGCATCCGCATACGGACTGCGATGCCGCGGCATGTGCTTGCACAGCAAGATCCCGCCAAAATAGAGCATCACCAGCGGAATGCCCATCATCAACATGCTCCAGGGATCCGGCGAAGGGGTAAAGACCGCCGCCAAGGTGGCAATGACCAGCACGGCAACCTTCCACTGCGACAAATAGGATTTGATCGAGAAAACGCCGATCCGCTCCAAGAACAGCATCACCAAGGGCATCTGGAAGCTGATCCCGAACCCCAACGGCATGAAGAGCACGAAGGAAAGCCACTCGCTGATTCGTGGCTCCGGATCGATGCCCATCGCCGCATTGAAGCTGAACAGGAAGGTCAACACTGGTTGAAACACGAAAAAGAAAGCCAATGATACACCGGCTAAGAACAGCCCAAGGCTGAACGGCAGATAGACTCGCACATAGTAGCGTTCGTGCCGGTAGAGCCCTGCGGCGACAAAGGTCCAAAGCTGCCAGAAGATCCAGGGGCTCGCCAGGACCACCCCCACCAGAAACGACGCTTTCAGGTAGATCGAAAAGGGCTCGTAAACATTGAGTGCTTTGGCCTTTAGACGTGGATCCTCATTGGCTGGGCGCCAAAGGAACATCAACACCAAGTCATCCTTGCTCAACGTGCTGCCCGGTTTCTTGACCGCGGGAAGAGGCGTTGTCGCATATTGCTCGGGATAGAGAGCCTTGAGTTGCGCCAGAATCTCGGCTGGATTGACATAGACCTCTTCGGCCAGGAGATTCTCTTTGGCCACAAAGGCGGCCAGCGTGTCCACATCTCCAGGAAGCTTCCGACCGGCAGCCTGCATTTCCAGCAGCCGTTGCTTAACCAGACTGATCGTGCGTCCCTGGTAGTACTCGGTCAGAGCCGCGCGCAAAGGGGTTTGGATATACTCTACCACCCACTGTCCTACGCAAAGCCCAATCACGAACCCGAGAACCAAGCCCACCAGCGAGCGAAACAAGCATCCGCGCAGATCTTCGAGGTGCTCCCCAAAGGTCATGGTCGATTCGCGGAACAGATCCTCGTCATTCTTGAAAAACTTCATGAGAAGGCCGAAAGCCACACCCCCCAGGCATATTACCGGAATCGCTCCGGCAGCGAGCCACAGGAATACCGGGTTCTATTAGGTTTTCTTCGGGTTGCCCCAAAACAAGCCGAGGCATGCCCTTCCAGGAGACACACCCTGAAAAGGCCAAGATTCTTATAATAACACCCGCACAAACGCTTCACAATCTAACGTTAGCTCGGCCTAGTCGCGCATGTCACGCAGAATCTGCAGTTGAAGCAGGCTGTCTGGGCCGTGCGGGTCAGGTCGGCGCCCAGTGGCAGCGCGGCCTGGTGCGGGGG
>CAZLDQ010000072.1:0-12933 GCA_964558295.1 uncultured Planctomycetaceae bacterium
CGTACGCACGGTGGTGTGACAGGGACAGCCCGCGAGGGCTTACCTATGTCGATTAGGGAAAAGGCGTCTTCCAACCCCGCGGCGTGCGAAACCAGCCGCCCAGTCTGGAACGGGGCGCTTCTGTTGAGCCCAGGGCGGACGGCTGCTGATCTTGGGCGCGGGAGTCTCACTGGCCCCGCTGCCCTTTGTGGCGACGATTACAGTGAACAGTGACCGCCGCGAAGTCTTGAAACGTTGCTTGATCTCAAGCGGAAAACCCTGGACCACCTCGTCGAACCGAAGCGTGGTTCGCCAGCCAATGCGACGTGTCACAGGATCAAGCATATCAACCAGCGAAGCCAACCATTTCTTCTCGCTACGAAAGTGGTTGATGATCACGATCGTGCCGCCAGTCTTGGTAACGCGAAGCATCTCGCGCACGAGCTGTTCGGCGTCGGGAACGACGCTCACAATATGGAAGGCCATCACGTAATCAAACTGCTCATCAGGAAGATCCATGTTGAGCGCATCCATCTGACGCAGCGTAATGTGATTCCACCCGTGCTCATCGACTTTCTCTTGGGCCTGCGCAAGCATCTCCGGCGCCAGGTCGATGCCGAGCACGTCGACATTGGTCGGATAAGCGGCCAGCGACAAGCCGGTGCCGACGCCAACCTCCAAGACCTTGGCGTTTACCGGAATATTCAACGAACGGATCGTCGAGCAGACGCGCGGGCCGAGCACATTGGTAAACACCCGTTCGTATAGGTGGGAGAACTCGTAGTAAATCTTGCCCTCATGCGAGAGAGCTTTGCGATGCGCCATCATAACCTCCTACAATATGCTCACGCTCCATGGTGCTGCTCGCCATCCTACGGAGAGGGCGATGGCGATTCGGTGGTCGGTTGCGCGGCTTCACCGGAACGATGCACAACAGCTCGCGTCCACACGGCTCGGATCGGCGCCCCCAACACGAAATACCCGAAAATCAGCGGCAAGGCCAACTCGTGCACGGCAAAGATCACCACCATGGCAAAGATCAACTGGATGATATGCTGGAAGTTGCGCCGACCTCGGAACAACTGGTTGAACAGATGCGGATAACGGATCCGCGAAACCATCAAACAGGCCACCGCCAACGTAATCAACGGCAAACCGATGTGAACCGCTGATATCAACATTTGGCCGATGGACTGGGTCATGGGCGACATGCCCTCCTCAGTCAATTCCCGCAGTTGTGGCATCACGATGGCAAACGAAGCCACCATGCCGGCGGCGGCAGGGGAAGGGAGGCCGCTGAAAAAATCATGCGAGTCCTGCTCGTCAGTTTCAACGTTGAATCGGGCTAATCGCAACAACGCACACAGAATATACAGCACGGCAATCACCCACAACAACCGCGGATGATAGGTCGCCGAAAGCTTGAGCATGATGAACGGTGGGGCTACACCGAAGGTGATCACGTCGCACAGGCTGTCCAACTGAGCCCCGAAGTTGCTCGTCTGCTTAGTGAGACGAGCGGTGTGCCCATCCAACATGTCGAAGACCATGCCCCCGAAGACTAGCAACGAAGCAACAAACAGCGAGTTTCCCTCGGTCGTTTCCGGGCCGACCTTGGCGGCAAAGGTGATAGCGCCAAACCCACAAACCGCGTTGCCCAACGTAATCAGCGTAGGCAACACGGGAAACCACTTCTGGCGTTTGGGAACCTTCAATCGGGGAAGGCGGCGAAGTTTCATCATGTAGGCCTCGGACCGGCATCAAAACGTGCCACAATCGTCGTTCCTGCACATACCTTCTGTCCAAGCTGAACGATCACTTCGAGTCCCGGTTCGCGCGGCAACACAAGCTCCGTGCGGGAACCAAGCTTGATCATGCCAAAACGCTCCCCCCTCGCCAACTCATCGCCCGGCTTAAGCAGACAAACGATCCGCCGGGCGATTGCTCCTGCGATCTGACGCACAATCATCCTCCGAAAGGGCGGCTGACTCTCTTCTAAACGCACAGCCAACTGTTCGTTTTCCCGGGCCGAGGCTGGCAACAGGGCGTTAAGGAACTTGCCCGGTCGATAGCTCAAACCAATGACCCGAGCCCCCACCGGAGAACGGTTTGAATGGACGTTGAACACAGAGAGAAAGATGCCGATTAACACAGCCGGCCCCTGGATAAATTCGTCGTATGGGATCTCCTCAATCGTTACCACACGTCCGTCCGCTGGCGAAACCACCAAGCCTGGCCCTGTCGGGGGAGTGCGCCGTGGGTTACGGAAGAATGAGATGATGAACACAGCCAACGCCAAAGGAAGAAATGCCACGGGCCAGTAGACAAAACTGAGCCCAAAAGCCAAGGCGAAAAACAACCCAGAAAGTAACAGCAACTCGGCCAGCCCCTCCCGGGCGAATGGAAGATGATCGCGCCATGTGAACGGATCATCCTCTTTGGCCCAATGACAGGTGGTCTGGGTGACGTAGAATTTCAAATCGCGAGGATCGAGAACCTCATGCGGCCACCCTTTGGGCTCGCCTCGCCGCAACTGCCGCATCCGTTCGACATACCGCCCTCGAAAGGTCTTCAGATACCAGCGACGGCAACGTCCCCAGGCAAGTTCCACCCGCATGCAAAACCCGCTTCCCGGTTGAATGGAAGTCAGTTTCGGGTCCATCGGCTCAAGGCCGAGTCGCTCGGTGATGCCACTCACGGAAGTCGCTGTCTGCGATTCGATTGTCTGATGATAAGGTTCGACCGGCACGTGATCCACTACACCACCTCAGAATCTGTTACCCCCCCCACGGACACGTCAATCGCCCGGCCATCTCCACTGCTTTGTATTCGTGCGCGAATCAGGAGGGCTATTTTACCCCACGCTCCATCTGCTCACTATAGACGACAAGATATTAGCCTTCCCCCCACTGCGGAAGCAAGAGGTTCCACTCTTTACCAAAGGCCCCAAACACTGCGGATGAATCGCTTGATAACAAACCACCAGATCTGGTGGTCCCGTTGCGATAAACCTCACTGGGGACTACACTTAGTTTTACAACGCCTTAGACACACAGACCCCTCAATCATCAATTCTAAGCGATCGACGGCGGGCTCGGCAACCGGCCGCAGCTAGAAAGGACATGACGCAATGCGAATTGTGGTCGGAAGCGATCATCGGGGCTGCACGATGCGGACTCAGATCGTTGAATTGCTCAAACGGCTCGGCCAAGAAGTTGTCGATGTAGGGACGAACGAGTCGGGCAGCGTCGACTACCCGGACATCGCTGCCTTAGTGGCACGCCCCGTTAGCGATGGCAAAATGGATCGAGGAATTCTCATCTGCGGGACGGGATTAGGGATGGCGATCGTTGCCAACAAGTTTCCTGGAGTCCGAGCGGCCCCCTGTCACGATGACCTGACCGCCGAATTGTGCCGCCGTCACAACGATGCCAATGTTTTGTGCCTTTCGGGGAACATACTCGGAGAACAACTCGTCGGTCGCCTCGTAGAAATCTGGTTGAATACCAGTTTTGAAGGGGGGCGGCACGCAGTGCGGGTTCAAAAAATCTGCGACATCGAACACCAGAACGGTCGTGCCTGAAAGAGCCGCAAATTCTGCTTAGTCGGCAATGTCACCGCCGTGTCGTTCGTTGGTGTCTCGGCTGTACGGAATTGGTAGGGCCAGTCTTTCGTCTCGCCAAATACGGCAAACGGTGAACTCTCTCGGTCCGGATTCATCCCACTTCTCGGTGGTGTTACTCGGTCGCAATGGCATCCTCTCGTTCTTCCAAGGAGTGATCGCTTGAAGTCGCAGGAGGCTCTTGCCTTTGCCTTTGCCGCGCTCTATAGTGGCCCCAATTCTGGGCGATTCTCTCGCGGGACAAATTGTAATGCCGTTGACCTTAAGAAAAGAGAAAGGGACGCCTCGTGTCCAAGATCGAATTGCCAAACGAACCATCGGGTAACAGCGACAAGCGACTCACGGTTGCGCAATGGGTTGTGCTGTTGGCGGCCTTCCTCGGGTGGATGTTCGATGGCGTGGAAATCGGCCTCTTTCCATTGGTCGTGCGTCCCGCACTGCAAAGTCTCGGGATGACGGATGACGCGCAGATCGGTCAATGGAACAGTGTTGTGGTCGCGGCGTTCCTGTTGGGGGCCGCAGGCGGCGGCATTGTCTTTGGCTGGCTGGGAGACAAAATCGGCCGCGTACGTTCGATGGTGCTGAGCATCCTGATCTACTCCCTTTTCACCGGGGCCTGTGCTCTCGCTACACAGCCCTGGCATTTGGGGGTTTTCCGATTTCTGGCCTCGCTAGGTATGGGAGGAGAATGGTCTCTAGCGGTTGCCTTAGTCATGGAGTGTTGGCCGGAAAAACACAGGCCGAAGCTTGCCGGAGCGATTGGGGCCGCCGCCAACTTTGGTTTTCTCTTCATCGCACTGGTCGCGATGGGCAAAAGCGTCACCCCCGACGCTTGGCGATGGATTATGCTGGTCGGGGCTACGCCGGCCGTATTGGCCTTGGCGATCATCATGTTCGTGCCCGAGTCGGAACGCTGGAAAGAGTCCGTGAAGAAAGGCCCCACCAAACCGCTGAAGGAAATCTTTGCGCCAGGGCTGCGAAAGGCAACGCTTCTGGCCATCGTTTTCTCCGGTATTCCCTTGATTGGAACTTGGGCCGCAGTGTCAGGGTGGACGCCACTCTGGGTGGACCAACTCCGGCAGGCAGAACTTGCACGACCTCATCTCAACGAATCGCAACTGCAGGAACTGGCAAAGGCTGAAACGCCGGACCAGCGAAAGGCTGTCCTCCAAAACGCCTTGACCAGAGAGCAGTGGAAGGCGGTCACCAAAGAGGCGGCGGCAGCGAAGGCCTCCCTACAGGTCGTGCTGGCAATCGGGGCAATCCTTGGGTGTTTCATTGCGCCCGTGATCGGTGGCATCTGGGGTCGACGTCCGGTCTACTTTGGGCTTTGTTTGACCTCGCTGTTGTCTTGCGGCTATCTGTATCGTTTCCATCACGCCTTTGATTACTGGTTCCTGCTGTGGGCAGGAATTGCGGGAGCGGTAACAGCAGCCTTCTATGGATGGTTGCCCCTTTACCTCCCCGAGCTTTTCCCCACTCGCGTACGTGCAACTGGCCAAGGCTTGAGTTTCAACTTCGGCCGCATCTTGGCCTCTGTGGCAACGCTTTATATGGGGCAATTGGTTAGTGCTCTAGGCGGTGACTATGCTCTCGCCAGTGCAAACATTACCCTGGTGTACATCGCCGGCATGTTCTTGATCTGGTTGGCTCCGGAGACCAAGGGCAAGCCGTTACCCGAGTAAGATACAATCTGAAGGACGCTCTTCTCATGGCGGCAACAAACGGCTGGTATTATGCAGACGGCTCGCAGTCGATCGGCCCAGTCTCACTGGAACAGTTGGTAGTCCGCTTGCGGCAGACCGGAGGATTGGATACTTATGTGTTTGGCCCCGGCTTGGCCGATTGGACAGAAGCCCGCCATGTGGGCGAAGTGGCCAAGGCATTTGCTGGAGGCGGTTCGCTGCCGCATCCCCCGCCGCGTCGCCGTGCCGACGAAATCGACTACGAAATCTTCGGTGAAGAAATGCAATATGTCGAGGTCACTCTCGACCCGAACGAAACGGTGATTGCGGAGGCCGGGGCCATGATGTATATGACCCCGCAGATCAACATGCAGACCGTTTTCGGTGATCCTTCGACCGAACAGACGGGCTTCTTCGGAAAGGTCATGTCCGCCGGCAAACGCCTCCTGACCGGCGAGTCGCTTTTCATGACCACCTTCACCAACATCGGCGTCGGCCGGGAAAAGGTCGCCTTTGCCTCGCCCTATCCGGGTAAAGTTGTCCCTGTCCACCTTGATCAGTTCGACGGGGAACTGATTTGCCAAAAGGATTCCTTCCTTTGTGCGGCAAAGGGGGTTCAGATCGGGATCGCCTTCCAGAAACGATTCGGCGTAGGACTCTTCGGCGGGGAAGGTTTCATTATGCAGCGGTTAACCGGGGATGGAATCGCGCTGATTCATGCCGGGGGCACGCTCATGCGCCGAAAACTGGAGGTTGGGGAGATGCTCAAGCTCGACACGGGTTGTCTGGTAGCTCTGACGCGAACGGTTGACTACGACATTCAGTTTGTCGGCGGAATCAAAAACACGCTGTTTGGGGGTGAAGGACTCTTCTTCGCCACGCTCACAGGTCCCGGCGAGGTCTGGTGCCAGTCTCTTCCCTTCTCCCGACTCGCTGGCCGAATCTTGGCCGCGACGCCACAATGTGGCGGCTCGAAAGGGGAAGGCTCCATCCTCGGAGGTCTGGGCAGTCTCCTCGATGGCGACAACCGTTGATCGCGCTGGGCCTGATCGGGAGGAAAGAAGGCTGGACTTGGTCGCACGTTTGTGGCAAAGTGAGAGAAATGCCACGACTGCAGCGAGAAACAGATCTACTCACCGAGGAGTAAACTACCATGGTTCAAATGCGTCCCCTGACCGTCCTGTTGCTCGTTTCGTGGGGAGTCTTTTCGACCACCCAGTTGCTCTGCGCAGAAGAGCCCAACGCCAAGCCGGCCGCGGATAATCCTTATCAGTGGAAAAGTCTCTTCGACGGCAAGTCGCTCGATGGTTGGAAAGTCCCGTCCTTTGGCGGAGAAGGAACCGTAGAGGTCAAAGACGGCGCCATCGTCCTCGGGCTGGGCGAGTCGATGACCGGCGTGGCCTGGGCAGGCGAGGAACTGCCTAAGGTCAATTACGAGGTGAGCCTCGAAGGAATGCGGACCAAAGGGGTCGACTTTTTTTGTACCACGACCTTCCCGGTGAACGATACGTGGTGCAGTTTCGTGGTCGGCGGCTGGGGAGGAACCGTGGTTGGTCTGTCAAGCGTAGACTCCTTCGATGCGTCCGAAAACCATACCGGAACATTCACAGCATTCAAAGACAACCAGTGGTATCGGATTCGCATTTGCGTCACACAGGACAAGATTCAGGCCTGGATTGACGACGAGAAGAAGGTCGACTTGGCCTATAAGAACCATAGAATTTCGATCCGGTTCGAGTGCGATCCCTGCAAGCCATTCGGCATTAGTTCCTGGTGCACCGAGGGGCGAATTCGCAACATCCGCATCCGCAAGTTGACAGCGGAGGAAATCGCCAAAGCCGCAGCGACCGAGGAGATGTGATTTGGCCAAATCGAACGCCCCGAGCATAGAGTCGACGATAGCCCCTTGGATGAAATACCTGCTCCGCTTTGCTGGGTGTTTCAATCTCTTAGCGGGAGCAGGCATGATAAGCCTGTACCATGAAGGATACAAGCTCCTGGGAGTACCCAAGCCAGAATTGGTGCTACCCGTTCAGGTCATGGGGGTCCTGGTGGCCCTGTTTGGCGTGGGATATCACTTGGTGGCTTCCAACCCAGTCGAAAACCGCCATATCCTCCTGCTGGGCTTTTTGAGCAAGGCGCTCAGTTCGGTGTTGGCCGTCTGGTATGTGCCGTTTGGGCCACTCCCGTGGTGGTTCGTCCTCATCGTTTTTTTTGCCGACATGATCTATTTGCCGCCATTCTACGTAATCCTCCGGCGGATTTATCCACTTGCCCACTAGCTCCCTGGCGTCCCCTCCCCCGGCGATTACAAGGTTCCGCTTGCCTCATCGCGGGCCTCTTGAACACGCAGATCCGCCCCGAGTCGTCTCAAACAACTCGGCAGATCACACACTTCAAATACTCCCCTTCTGGACAGGTGAGCATCACGGGGTGATCGGGTGCCGCACCACGCACCTCGAGCAGTTGCAGATCACGGCCGGTCTGCTGCCCCACACCCAATAGCATCTCAAGAAAGTCTTCGGGAGTCACGTGTCCGGAGCAACTGCAGGTTACGAGAATCCCACCTGGTTCGAGCAACTCCACTCCCAGCCGATTCAGCCAATGATAGGCGCGGAGCGCCTCGTCAACGCTTCGCCGTTTTCCGGCAAACTTGGGAGGATCGAGCACAATTCCGCCGTACTGCTGGCCGGAGGATACGCGAGCTTCGAGCCACTCGAACGCATCAGCCGCTTCAAACCGAACATTTCCCAGCCCGTTCAATTCAGCATTCGCCTGGGCTAGCTCCAGCGCCTTGCGGCTGGCATCGATGCCGAGCACATCCCTTGCTCCACCCAGGGCCGAAGCCGCAAGGCTGAACCCCCCCGAATAGCAGAACACGTCGAGAACAGTCCGCCCTCGCATATACTTCGCGGCCGCGCGACGATTCTCGCGTTGATCGAGATAGAATCCGGTCTTCTGCCCTTCATTCAAATCGACGTAATAGCGCACTCCTTGATCGGCGATTACCACGGGCCCCTCAGGGGCTTTGCCCCAGGCGAATCCTTCGGTCAATTCCAGCCCTTCGGCTCGGCTCACGGCCGGGTCAGTGCGCACCAGGATTCCCTGCGGCTGTACCAACTCAGCCAGGAGGTCCAGGATCATCGGCAAACGCACGGCGATGGCCATGGAAGTAACCTGCACCACGAGGTAGTCGGCGTAGCGATCGACAATCAGGCCGCTCAGTCGGTCCCCCTCGCTGAAGACGAGGCGGACAGCCCCCTGCGGATCATCGTAACCCAGCACGTTGCGCAACTGCACGGCAGACTGCAGCCGGCCTCGCCAAAAGACGTCATCCAAGGCTTCGGTCGAACGCCACGTATAGAGTCGCACCCGGATCCGACTCTGGCTATTGAACACTCCACGAGCGATAAACTTGCCTTTATCCGACAGCAAATCGACAACATCGCCGTCAGACGGCGTCCCTTCAACCCGTTCGACGGCCGAATCAAGGACCCATGGATGCCGGCCGTAAAAGGGCCGGGCTTTGCGAGGTTTGAGAATGACTTGTGCCAAAACGAATCCTTCCCTTCATTGAGCAGACAACGCCTGCTGTTTCGTAAAACGGTCCGCGGCTTGAAGAACGCAAGGGGCTTTGCTCACAGGATGAACTTACTAAGGTCTTCATCCTGAGTCACTTCTTCCAGACGTTTCTGAACGTAAGCCGCATTGATGACTACGCGGCCGAGATGCATATCGGGTGCCTCGAAGCTGAGTTCCTCCAGCAGCCGTTCCATGATGGTGTAAAGCCGCCGGGCACCGATATTCTGGGCCGTCTGGTTCACCTGGTAGGCATAGTTGGCTAAGGCGTCGACCGCATCGGGCTCGAAAACCAACTCTATTCCTTCCGTGCCTAGCAGGGCCGCATATTGCTTGGTCAAGGCGCCCTTGGGCTCCGTGAGGATGCGGACGAATTCCTCCTTACCCAGGTCGTTCAGTTCCACGCGGATGGGAAAACGCCCTTGCAGTTCGGGCATCAAATCGCTCGGCTTAGCCCGGTGAAATGCCCCGGCGGCAATGAACAGGATATGGTCGGTACGAACGAAACCGTAGCGGGTCTGGACGGTAGTACCCTCGACAATCGGCAGCAGATCACGCTGTACACCTTGACGGGAAACGTCAGGACCATGGACATGCTCGCTGGCGACGATCTTGTCGATCTCGTCGACGAAAATGATCCCCATGTTTTCCGCCAACTCGATCGCGTCGGCATGCACCTTGTCCTGGTTGATCAACGCGTCGGTTTCCTGCTCAAAGAGCACGCCGCGGGCCTCGCGCACAGTCATTTGCCGCCGTGTCGTCTGCTTGGGAAGAATCTTGTCGAACATCGATTGAACATCGATGTCCATTTGCTCCATGCCCAAGCCGCTGAGTATCATCGGAGCAGATTTCTTCTCGGTGCTGATCTCCACATGGCGGTCTTCCATTTCACCACTGTTCAACATCGCCCGCATCTTTTCCCGCGTGCGTTCGAAACGTTCCGACGACATTGGACTGTCGGCACTGACCTCGAATGCCGGTGGCGGAGGAACAAGCAGATCGAGCAATCGTTCGTCGACGCGCCGACGAGCCTCCTCCTCGACGGTCTTTCGTTCCCGTTCGCGCACCAAACCGATGGCATTTTCGACCAGTTCCCGAACCATGCTTTCCACGTCCCGGCCGTAGTAGCCGACCTCGGTATACTTGGTCGCTTCGACCTTGATGAACGGGGCACCGGTCAATTTGGCCAAACGCCGGGCAATCTCCGTCTTTCCAACGCCGGTGGGCCCGATCATCAGAATATTTTTCGGAGCGACTTCCGGCCGCATTTCGTCGACCAGATGCTGCCGGCGCCAGCGGTTACGGATGGCAATCGCCACGGCCCGCTTGGCCGCATCCTGTCCGACAATATGGCGATCCAATTCGCGGACGATTTCCCGAGGCGTCAACTCTGACACGCCAACTCCTCCACTAGGATATGCGTATTCGTATAGACATCGATCCCGGCGGCAATCTCCAGAGCCGTCCGCACAATCTCTGCGGCACTTAGAGTGGAATGCCCCAACAAGGCCCGGGCAGCGGCCACCGCATAGTTCCCCCCCGACCCAATCCCCAGTACCCCATCGGTCGGCTGAATCACATCACCGTTACCAGTCAAAAGGAGGGTATGCCGGGCATCGACCACGGCCAGTAAGGCCTCTAGCCGCCGCAACACGCGATCCGTCCGCCATTCCTTAGCCAACTCCGTGGAGGCCCGCGGCACGTTCCCCGGGAAGTCTTTCAGTTTCGCTTCAAAACGTTCTAACAGAGCGAATGCGTCGGCGCTGGCACCGGCGAAACCGGTGAGCACCTTGCCTTCGGCCAAACGGCGAATCTTGATGGCATCGGCTTTCATGATCGTCTGACCGACAGTCACTTGGCCATCGCCTCCCATCGCAACCGTGCCGTTGCGCCGCACGGTGAGGATCGTCGTGGAATGGGTTTTCATGGACTCTCGCCTAGACATCCACCCCAAATACGGGACAAAAACAAACAGTTATTATCGCCGAAAACCACGCAAAACGCCAGGGGGGGAAGGGCCAAGTCATTCGCTCTCCCCGCTTGCTCTTTGTCGGCAGGCTGGGCACTCTGCCCTCGTGCACGGTTCCACATGGGCGGTAGCGTTTCCCTCCCCCAACACCCGTTCGATCTCTCCTTCGATCGCCCCTGCGACGGCATGCCCCTGTTCGATGGTCCAGTTTGCGGGTACCACGAGATGGAAATCAACCCAATGGTAACGCCCACTGTGGCGATGCCGCAGTTTATGGTACGAACAAATGTGGGGGGGGCTGCCATGAGGATCAACATGGGAGTCCAAGAGTCTTGTCAGCAACTCGACATCCTGCTGGTCCTGTCGGTCCATCAATCGCGAAGCGGATCGCTGCACCAGCGTGAGGGCTGTCCAAGTGATGTACCCACTGATCAGGAAGGCCGTGATCGGGTCAAAGTAGCGCCAACCGGTCAGCTTGACCAATCCCAGCCCGAAGAACACGGCGATACTCGTCAGCGCGTCGCTCATCAAATGCCTACCATCAGCCTCGAGGGTTATCGATCCCTGCTTGCGTCCGGTGCGGATTAGGTGAAGACCAACCCCACCATTGACCAACATCGCCAAGGCCACCAGACCAAGCCCTAGATTCAGCTCCTGTTCCCGGACCAGTTCACCACTCCAGGTCGCATCGATAGTACGGACGAAGATGAACAGGGCCGCCAAAAAAATCATGCTGCCCTCAAACATCGCCGAAAGAAACTCGATCTTGCCGTGGCCGTAGGGGTGCTCTTCATCGGCTGGACTGTGGGCCACGACCAAGGCATAGAAGGCTACGGTCGAAGCCAAGACATTTGCGATACTCTCCACCGCATCAGAGAAAATTGCCGCAGAATGCGTAAGGAAGAAGGCAGCGAACTTAAGCGAAAACAGGCCAACGCCTACAACCAGCGAAATGCTGATCGCTTGGCTTTCCACCGTCGGAATACGGGAAAGCCGTGCCTTGATTCTTGCCCTAAGATTCACCATTAATCCCTTATCGTATCCCAGACCATCAGGAAGCTGCTAACAAAGCCGTTTCGCCGCGCCACTTGTGCCGCGAATTTAGTGGCTGCTCTGTCATCAGTTCAAATAGGTCATCCATTAGTCTGGCGACCGCCACACCTACGCCACATCATCCTACAGATAGCGGGTTGCCCCACAGTGGGCGACAACCCATCCCAATCCTACGCACCCCCCCTCCAAAAGCCAGTATCTCCAAAACGTCCCTGCCATGGTGCCACGAGTGTATCCCACCCCCACTAGCAGGTGACGACAATTTGCATCTGCCACCACTCGTGCACACGAAGCCATTGCGTTCCTTGCCTGGGGAGACTAGGCTGGTTGACGAGTGTTCCAGGGATTACGCCACTTGCCCATTCGGGGTGGTGGTGTATAGATTAACGGTGACCACGGCGACAGCTTGTCACCCTAATTAGATGTGATGGGGATTCATTGGCTGTCAGAAATCAACGTGACTTAGTGTAGTTCACCTCTCCGATTTTGAGACAGGAGGAAGCTTCCATGCGACGATCGGGATTGATCCTGGCGACTCTGGTCACGGTCCTGCTGACTGCAGCCGAAGGAGTTCAGGCCTGCAAGTTTCTGGCCAACACTTGCGGCCGTTTCTGCACACGACGTTGTCAGGTTGATTGTTGTGTGAATGGCACGAACGCTTGTTCAGTTGGGATACCTGTTCCGACTTGCATGCCGTCTTGCTGCACGCCCGCCGAGAGTGTACCCCTTGCGCCCCCGGATACGTCGGAGCAGCCCCTTAAAACACCGACCGCACCACCGGCTCCCCAAGCCGGTACCGCCCCTTTGCCGGCAGCCCCGCCGGTGCCTGAGGAGATGGCCCCCAAGGCCACACCTGCCGCTCCAGCCCCACCCGTTGGCCCTGAGGTGCCCCCAGTCGTCACACCACCCAAAGCGGCTCCCAAGGTAGAAGAGCCTCTCACTACTCCCAAGCCGGAAGCCAAGCCGGAAGCCAAGCCGGAAGCCAAGCCGGAAGCCAAGCCGGAGGCCAAGCCTGTGGCGAAGCCGGAAGGCAAGACGGAAGCGAA
>CAZLDQ010000072.1:12980-24507 GCA_964558295.1 uncultured Planctomycetaceae bacterium
CCACCCCGACCCCACCCCCCACCCCCCGCCTCCCCACCCCCCGGAACCCAACCCGGAACCCAAGCCGGAAGCCAAGCCGGAAGCCAAGCCCGCCGAGAAGCCTGCGGAAAAGACTGACGCCAAACCAGCAGAGGCTTTGCCTGGCCTGCCCACTGAGCCTGCCGACGGTCCGGTTCCTCCGCCGGTCAAGAAGCCGGCTGCACAACCGGCGCCTCTGGCCGACCCATTTTCCAGTAATGATGGCGGTTTGCGAATCTGGACCGATGCGACAGGCAAGTATCGGGTCGAAGCCCGGTTCGTGAGGGTGTTGAACGATGATTCTATCCGACTTCAGAAGGCCGACGGCTGCTATGTCCGTGTGGCGTTATCCCGTCTCTCAGACGTCGACCAGAAGTTCATCCGCAGCCTGTCTCGATCCCTGGTGATGAACTGATTGCCTCTCACCCTTCTGGGTTTCTGGTTCCATGAATCGTTTTGGCCATCCGGTGCAGCGCTTGGCAAGTTGCACCGGATGGTCTGCCTTTGCAACTCTTGACAAAGATTCGCGGTCAGGGATTACCCGTTGAGAACGTTGTTGATCGAACAGTCCCTCTACCAGTCTCTGCCACAATCCGGTATTCTGCCAATATGAGCGACGTAGCCTCTTCTTCGCGAAGCCCCGAATTGATGTCGATTGAGGACACTGCGCTTCTGGTAATCGATGTGCAAGAGAAGCTCTTGCCTGTCATCGCCGACCATCAGCTTCTAGTGTGGAACGTGCGTCGGTTGATCGATGGAGCCAAGACGCTTGGGCTCGCGGTCGCCGCTACCGAGCAATATCCTAAAGGACTCGGTCGCACGGTGCCTGAACTGGCCGAACGTCTGGGCGAGATACCGTCAAAACTCAGCTTCAGTTGCACGGGATGTCCGCAGATCTTTCGTGACTTGAAGGATCAGGGGATCTATAAGCTGCTCCTCTGCGGAGTCGAGACGCATGTCTGCGTCCAGCAGACAGTACTTGATCTTCTGTCCGATGGCTGGCGCATCTATGTGGCCGTCGATGCAGTTGGTTCCCGACGTATGATCGATCATGATACGGCGCTGCGTCGCATGGAGTCGTCAGGGGCAACGCTCACGACAACGGAAGCCTCTCTGTTTGAGTGGTGCCAGATGGCTGGCACACCCCAGTTCAAACAGATTAGCCGTCTGGCAAGGGAAGAACCGCCTGCGTAGGCTCCTCTCAGAACTCCATCTCCTGAAAAGCGCGAAAACCGATTCGCAAGGGAATGATCGTGACGATTGCGCCCAACAGCAGACTGGCCAAGGTCCCTGCAATCACCCAGAGTGAGAGCCAGGTTTCTATGCGAATCGGACCGATCATCAAGTGCGAGGCATTGGCCGACTGCGCTCCCAGATAGAAGTGAGTTGGGAGTGCGGTGAGCAGAACGATCACCAGAATGTAGAGGGTGCTGAGCACGAGGTTCAGGGTTCCGCCGAAGCCAGCAGCAATTCGCGACGGCGATTCTTCGCGCAAATTGGGCATCTTGGCGCCCAGTCCCACCGCAATTCCCGACAGGCCCAAGCACAAGATCAGGCACGTCAGCTGATGGCTGGCCAGAATCAGGGAATCCACACGCAGCATGAGATCGCTCAGTAGGACCAGCAGCGAGCAGGGAATGATCGAGTTGCCTAGGGCGAAAAGAAACTTCTCCCAAAGCACCGTTTCTCGTTTGACCCCCACCAAGCCGAGAACCCAGAAACGGCGTCCTTCGAGGCTGATCATGGGGAAAATGAAACGCGTCGTAAAGGTCGAAAGCAGCAACCCTACGACGGAAACGTTCAAAAAGCTGATCATGTTGACCCAGCTCGCATAGTACATATCGTACTGAAAGCGGCGGATATTGATGAAGTAGAGGAACAATAGCCCGAAAAAAATCAAGAACTGTGACCACTGCACCGGATCGCGGCGGAACAATCGGGAGTCCTTCAGGATCAACAGTCGCACGGAGCGGGGAAGTGCAATCGTCAGGCCATTAACAGCCGCGTCGAGCCAGGCGATTCGCATCCGTCGATGCAAGGTTTGGCCTCCATGCAGACGACTGTAGCCGGCGCGATAGAGGCGAGCCGAGAGCAAAATGGACACTTGGCGGAGAAACAGGGCGTTCGAAGTCATCAGGACGAGGAACAGCACCGTGTCTTCCCATTCCCGATCCGAGGCGGACAGGAGTCCGGAACTGAGCCACCAACTTGGCAACAGCCGCTGCTCGGTGACTCGGAGACGGCCAAGCATCTCCTGGAACCAATCGGCGGTCAGCAGATTATTCTCGACACGTGCAGTCAGCGACCAACCGATGGCCACCGCCAGTAGAATCACGACCAACGCCACAAAAATCAGCACCAGCAAGCGGCCACGAGGCAGATAGCGCACAACAAAAAGGCAGGCGATGGCCCCCAGACCGGAGGGCAAGTAGGTAAATGTCACCAAATACGGAATCAGCAACGCGAAGTAGTACCAGGGAGCCGACACAACCAAGCCATAAGCCAGGAGCATCGGGCTGCCCAGAAGAATAAAGGCCCAGCTGCTCAGGAAGACCGCTTCCTGAAATTTGTGCAAGAAGATCCGCTCAACTCTTGCAGGTATTGTCAGCAGAAAGGAAATGTCCGGCGCACGGTACAGCGAGCTGTAGAGGATAATCGCGGAAGAGAACACGAGCATCACCGACAACGACATGAAAAACATGCTGAAGATGGCGCGCACGGTCTGATCGAACAGGTCGGGCCCTGGGATAGTATCCTCCAAGAATGTGAAGCCATCCGCAAACAGCCAAAACAAGGCTCCCCACAACGAGCCGCTCAACAGGATGACCAAGCCCAATCGCAGGCGGGCACGTTCGCACGTCTGACGCAGGAGCGTCGTGAGCATGCGCCAACGCATCCGCCAGAAGGCGGCAGCCTCGGCCTGGGGCGTAAGAAGCCCGTCGACGGGCTTGCGGCCAGGATTAGTCGTTGGCGTTGGAGTTCCCTCGGAAATCGGACCGGAGGAGGACATATCCATCATTGCCTACTGAGTCGAATCGGAGGAGGTCGGAGGAACGAGATGCGCGGGCTGGCCATTGCCGTTCGAGGTTATCTGCAAAAACAGTTGTTCCAAGGAGGTCTGCGCCAGCGACAGTTCCGCTTGGAGTTGCCCCACAGTTCCCAGAAACCGAAGTCGCCCCCCGTCGATGATGCCGATTCGATCGGCGATCTCCTCGGCCACGCTGAGCGTGTGCGTTGACATGAAGACCGTCGTACCGACCGAGGCCCTTGCTCGCAAGAGATCCTTGACCAATCGTGCACTCTTCGGGTCCAGACCAACCATTGGTTCGTCAACTACCAACACCCGCGGATCGTGCAACAAAGCGGAAGCAAAAACCAGGCGCTGCTTCATCCCATGCGAGTAAGTCTCGGTCAGATCGTCCAGAAACGTTTCCAGAGAAAACAACTCGCTTTCCCTAGCGATCCGGACGGCTGTCTGCTGGCGATCCAATCCCCGCATTTCGGCGACGAATTCAAGGAAT
This sequence comes from uncultured Planctomycetaceae bacterium, assembly GCA_964558295.1. Lineage (GTDB taxonomy): Bacteria > Planctomycetota > Planctomycetia > Pirellulales > Thermoguttaceae > JBDKTH01. Next base: position 16,520 of record CAZLDQ010000072.1, read on the forward strand.
TCCCGACCCGAGAGCTTGTCATAAAGGAAGGCCGCGTCGGGGACATAGCCGATCAGTTGCGTAGCCTCGCGCGTTGCCGCGACCAGATCGTAACCGCAGACTGAAACCGTTCCCGAATTGGGACGTAGCAGGCCGACGAGCATCTTGATCGTGGTTGTCTTCCCCGCCCCGTTCGGCCCTAGGAAAGCGAACAATTCTCCGGGAGGAATTGTCAGACTCAAGTCGCAAACGGCCGTTTTGGAACCGTAACGCCGAGTAATATTCTCAAACTGGATCATCAGTAGCTCAACCCCATCTCTACCTTTCTACCGATTCCTCTCTTCCTGCCGGTCAAATCATGGTAACTCAACGTCGGATCGTTCTCCACTTCATTCATCAACTCCATGGCCGCTTTATCCGAAAGGCGAACAAGCGTGAGGGGAGCGTTGAGCAATTTCACTTCCTGCTTGAGCACCGTGCCGTCCGGATGTACCCACATCTTTCCTTCAGACTTCTCCGATCGACTGGCACGCGTCCCTGGGTCCTTCCGGTAAACGACAAGCCACGTGTTGACGATCTGGTTGTCCCATTGAATCGGATCCCGCCCCTCAACCGTCGCTTCAAGGATTTCCATTGGCGCATTTGGCGGCAGTAGAGGGCTATACACCTCGACCGTCCACTTCTGGCCTTCCCGCAGTCCGGGAAGCTCACTCTGTGGTGAAAAGGCGTCGTCCAGCATGGCCGAGTTCGGAAGCAACATCTCCTTGTCGTAGGTGAAGTCTCCTGCCCGAACCATCAACGACAACTTGCCGCCGTCAATCGTCCCTCGCAGCTTGAACGCGTCGGCCTCCGGCTCGAACTGAACGGCCGACTCAAACCGGCTCAAGTGGCCGAGCGCATCAAACACTAGCGTGCTGTGGGTGTCCATGCGAAATCGAGCATATCTGCTTCCCAGCGGGCGCAAGACGCCACGCAACCAACTGGGTGTCATCTCGCCAACGGGTAACTCGTCAAAGTGAATCAGGCTGTTGACTTCTGTCAGGCCTTGGGGGAGTGTCAACGTCTGACTAACAGCCCACCCCAATTGGTGGTCGCCCCAGAGCAGGTTCCAACCTACCGTGGGGGTAGTCCTTCTGGCATCGAGAATCTCGGTATAGCTAGGTGGTTCCCCAATGAACAGCGATGGTAAGACTTTCTGCGTCACTAACCAAGTCATCATCGTCAGCCAGAGCAGGAAAACCGTCAGATTGAACCAGCGGCTGTGCATGGCGCAGAATCCTGATGTTCAGACGCAATGTCCAAAAGCCGTGTATTTGACTGGAGAGTTGTGAAAGCTACAGCAAAAAAGAGACTAGACTTGAGACCTGCTTCCACCTCGCAGACACATCGACGGTGGAGGGGCTACCGGATTGTCTCCCACATTGATCAAGCCGCTTGCCGCCCATTTGCAGGTCAAACGTGGAAGTCATTCTTCGGTCACCCTAGGACGCATTTTAGCAAACCCCACGCCAAAATACACTTATCCAAATTGCCTAGACTTTGAGAATTTTGGTCGGCGTGAGGCGAACCGGCGTTGCAGGAAACCGGCATTCTACGGATGATATCCTCATCCCTGTGGTGGTGCTGGGTGACAGGGCTACAGACAACCGAAAGACTATCAGACATCGGATTTGGGCGACTCTCACGCGATCCGCCCTAAGCCTGATGTCGGGAAATAGCATGGAGGCATTCGAAAATGAAGGCTAGACAACGGGTTATGGCTGGCTGGGCTCTCGGGATCTTGCTGGCGATAAGCGGATGTGGAACCAAGGACCAGAGCAACTCAGAAACCCAACCGGCAGCGATTCCTGACGCGGCAACCGCCCAGCCCGGAACCGCTGTCGGTGCGACTCCTGGAGCGTCTCCCAAGAAGACAACGGGGCATCCCGATGTCGATCCAATGCATCCCGTGGTGGTTATTGAAACCTCGTTGGGAAATATCGTGGTAAAGCTGGATGCCGAAAAGGCGAAATTGACGGTCCAGAATTTCCTCTCCTACGTGGATCGCCACCATTACGATGGGACAATCTTCCATCAAGTTTTCAAGGGATATGTCATTCTCGGTGGTGGCTATACCCCGGAATTGGTGGAAAAGCCAACTTCGCCAGCAGTCTACAATGAGGCGCACAACGGACTGAAGAACACCCGAGGCACTATCGCCATGGCAAGGCAGCCTGACGGTCCGGACACGGCCCGGTCTCAGTTCTTCATTAATCTGGACAATAACACGAGCCTGAATCATCAGGATCGCTCGACCGCCGAAAGGTACGGCTACTGCGTGTTTGGCCAAGTGGTCGAAGGCATGGACATTGTCGACCGGATCGCCAATGTGCCGGTGAAGGATGTTGAAAACTTCGAAAGCCTTCCAATCGAGACCGTACACATCAAATCAATCCGGCGAGTCCAATAGGCCTCGGTTTGCTCACGGGGCCTGACGCGACGTTTTGACCTCATGAGCCTCATAACACTGTTTGAGCTGCGCCACGAGCATGTCCAGAGTGTAGATTCGGCCGGTGGGCTTGTTGAAGTCAGTGCCTGAAGAAGACTTGGCAAGCGACTTTCCTAAGGCCTCCCCATTAGGGGTCGTGGCCAAGGTCTCAATCAGTCTGTAGCCATCGCGGACACGCAACACGTTTTGTAAGGCCTTTTTGCCGTTGTTGAGGCGACTGAGGCGGTCCAGACGGTCTAGGCCATTTGGATATTGGGCGATTTGCGGGAGGAACTTTCGGCCTGCTGGACTTCGCAACTCGGCCACGAGGTAGTCGTCATCCTGAAGCAGGTGGTCAAGGATTGCCCTTCGCTCAATTCCTAGCCAACTCAGTAGCTTCTCCTGGCGGATAAGGGATTCTACTTGGCCTCGAGTGATGACATCGCCAGCCTGAAAGTCAGGCAGTGACTGGAAATAGGCACGAACCGCCTGTTCTATCTGGACAAACTTCGGCAACTGCGGCGACGGGTCCATTGCAAACGCTGTGTCCGAACCCGCCATAACAGGGCACATGACTCCAGTCATGATAATCCCCAGTGTTCGCAACACAAACAATCTCATAGCCGTTCTCCCAAAATGCCGACTCATCTGGAAGTGGAGATGACTTCTCTTGGGTACCTATCGGGACGATCCGATTCCTCGAAAAAGTATAGTTCCTTGACACGACAGACGACGGAGCCCAAACCGCTCCGTAGCGGGAAACGCCCGACGCAAGTACCCTACACCTCCAACGCACCCTATAACACCTATTCCACTCAAAATATCGATTATCACCCGCATTACCACGATTTTTGTTACACACCCCCAACAGTTGTTGAATTTAAAGTCAGATTGTCGTACGATGCTGGGGGCTCAAGGATGTCCACTCGGTTGCAGGAGGTGGTACCATGCCGAATCCGACCTACTTTGTTCAAGAATGCCCGACATGTGGTAGACGTCTTCAGATCCGCGTGGAGTACTTGGGCAAGAAGGTCGTGTGCCAGCACTGCCGAGGGCCTCTGACGGCCTGTGATCCGGCGAGTAATCGATATCCTGGACTCACAGACGCCGATCGTATCTTACACCGTGCCGAGCAGCTTCTGCAGAATGCGGCGGAGAATCTCTCCCAACTCCGCACGTATCATCATTGACCGGTTTAGCCCCTAACTGGGGGCCGATAGCCGGGCCAGATCCTCAAAGAACGCCGGATAGGTCTTGGCCGTGCATTTCGGATCACGGATAACGACTCCCGGCTGCGCGAGGCCGACAACGGCCATGCTCATCGCCATCCGGTGATCATCGTATGTGTCAATCTCTGCGCCCTGTCGGCGACGCGGCACAATCCGCAGGCCATCCGTTTGCTCCTCGACGTCTGCCCCGAGCTTGCGCAGCTCTGTGGCCACGGCCGCCAGCCGATCGGTCTCTTTGTGTCGGATATGGGCCACCCCAGTAATCGCAGTGGGGCCATCGGCGAAAAGGGCCACAGCGGCTAGTGTCTGCACAGTGTCGCTGATGGGGTTCATGTCTACGGTGATCCCATGTAGTGGCCGGCCAACAACCGTGATCTCCCGGTCGCCATACTGGACGTCGCAGCCCATTTGGGCCAGACAGTCACAGAATGCTACATCCCCTTGGAGGCTCTCGCGGGAGAGCCCCTCGATGGTCACTTGCCCACCGGTTACGGCGGCAGCAGCAAAAAAGTAACTGGCAGCCGAGGCATCCGGCTCGACCTCATAGCATCGTCCCTGGTAAACCTGACCGGCGGGAATAAGAAACCGTTCCAGCCCTTGGACTTCGACCCTTGCGCCAAAAGCTCGCATCACACTCAGAGTCATCTCAATATACGGCTTCGAGACCAACGGCCCGGAAACCAATAGTTCCACGGGTCGAGCCGAATAAGGCGAGGCCATTAGCAAGCCGCTGAGAAACTGACTGGAAATGTCGCCTGCAATCGAGGTCCTGCCACCTGCCAAACCAGCAGCATGAACCACGACAGGGGGACAGCCGTTGTCCAATTCACAGATCGCTTCAGCGCCCAACGGCCGCAAAGCGTCGATTAAGTCCTGCACTGGCCGTTCTCGCATGCGGGGCGAGCCATCAAGACGATACTGTCCATGCCCCAAAGCGACCATCGCCGTCAGAAAACGCAGAGTTGTGCCGCTGTTTGCCGTGTAGAGACTTGCTTCTTGCGATGGCAGATGACCACGACAGCCGGTTACATGGATACTGCGAGCCTGGCGATCATGTGCCACTGGAATCCCCAACACCCGAAGGGCCTCGATCATGACCCGCGTATCTTCACTATCCAAGGCACCCAGAAGTGTTGACTCCCCCTCGGCCAGAGCCGCGCAAACCAAGGCACGGTTCGTAAGGCTCTTGGAACCCGGTGGGCGGAGAGTAGCCCGGATAGGGCCAGTCGGGCGGATTTCGATCGTTTCGGTCACGGTTTTCAGTCTGCTCTGCGAGAATCGCGACGGGAGGTCTCCAATCCCTTTACTCTACCGCAAAACAATGGTTGCCCACAGGTGGGGCGGGGCATAAAAGACACTCACCCCTCGCTCTATGGGGCTGCGCATGAGCAGGAGTGGGGGGTGTTGCTTTCCCCTTGTCGGGAAGTGGCAAATGGCTTTAATTGGGGTATCTTGATCACGCTCAAAACTGAGGGTTGCCATGAGCGCCGAAGCTAAGATCTCCTACGAGTTTATTGCTCCACGACGGATCGCATTCGGCTGGGGGAGGCGAACACAACTTGGGGAACTTGCTAAAACCCTGGGAAGTCGGGCGTTTGTCGTCTGTGGTTCCCAGGTGTTGATTGATCAAGGTATCCTCGACTCTTTGGGGAAATCGCTTCGCGATGCACAAGTGGAGATGGTCCCAATTGGGCTGATCACTCACGAACCAGAGGTCGACGATGTCGACCATGTGGCGACCGAGCTTCGAGCTGCCCGTCCGGTACCGGGGGATTTCGTTTTGGCCATCGGCGGTGGGGCGGCGATCGATTTCGGCAAGGCCCTCGCCGCGATGGCGACCAATACTCAGAGCTCGACCGTCAAGGACTACCTCGAGGGGGTCGGCCGAGGATTGCCCCTCGTGGAAGCCCCCCTGCCGATTCTGGCCATGCCCACGACCGCGGGCACCGGTGCCGAAGCGACCCGCAATGCGGTAATCTCTTCATACCAGCCTGCGTTCAAGAAGAGTCTTCGCGATGAGCGTCTGGTACCACACATCGCCTTGGTAGATCCGGAACTATCCGTCACGGTTCCCCCTGAGGTAACGGCCGCCAGTGGGATGGATGCGATCACGCAGTTGATCGAAAGCTTCATCTCGCGCAAGTCGCAACCCATCCCCCAGACTCTGGCCATCCAAGGGTTGCGCATGGCGATCCCTGCAATTGTGGAAGCAGTGGAAAACGGCTCCTCGCGTGAAGCCCGAGAGAAGATGGCTCATGCGGCGTTACTTTCTGGGATGGCACTGGCCAACTCAGGATTGGGAATGGCCCATGGCGTGGCGGCAGCCCTCGGTGTTCATGCCCGAGTGCCTCATGGAGCCGCTTGTGCGCTCTTGCTCCCAGTCGCCTTGCGAGTCAATTGCGAGGTGCGCAAGCCCGAATTGGCCATGCTTTCCCGTCTGCTGTTCGGACGCGCTGCGGCCGGATCCGACGACGACGCGGTCCGCGTCTTGATCCACGAGATTGAAGCCCTCTGCGATCGAGTCCACGTGCCGCGGCGGTTGGCCGATGTGGGCGTCACACGGGAACAAATTCCAGCAATTGTCGAAAGCTCGCGAGGGTCCAGTATGAGCGGTAACCCGAAGGATCTCTCGGACGAGGAACTGACACGGATTCTGGAGGATCTCTTGTGATTCTATGTGCCGGTCTTACACCAGCCTGGCAACAGATCCTGGTTTTTGATAGTCTTCGCTACGGCGAGGTGAATCGGGCACGCGAAGTCCACTGGTGCGCCTCGGGCAAGGTGTTCAACGCGGCGATTGGCGTCCATCACCTCGGTGGGCCGACATTGGCTCTGGCCACCGTGGGCGGCCTGCCCGTCGGACAGATTGAGGAAGAGTTTGACGCGATGGGACTTCCTTACCGCTGGGTGACAACTCAAGCTGCAACCCGCGTCTGCACGACAATCCTGGAAGAGGCCACTGGGACAATGACTGAGTTAGTCGAAAACGGCCGGCCGGTGACCCACGAGGAGCTTGCCGCCTTTCGACAAGCCTATGCCGAGGAAGCGGCTCGAGCTGACATTGTGATTCTCATTGGCTCGTTACCGGCTGGCACGCCGCAGTCGTTCTACCGTGATCTGATGAAATGCACGCCTTGTCCGGCGGTTCTCGACTTTCGCGGCGAAGGGCTCATGTCGGTCCTTGACCTCAAGCCCTACGTGGTCAAGCCGAATCGCGAGGAACTGGCCAGAACCATCGACCGCTCACTGGATAAAGATGAGGATCTGCTCAGTGCGATGCGCATGCTAAATGCACGCGGAGCCCAATGGGTCGTCATCACGCAAGGCGCCGGGCCGGTTTGGGTCAGTTCGAAGTCCAAGGCCTACCGGCTTTTTCCACCCGAGGTCAAACCGGTCGTCAACCCCATCGGTTGTGGTGACGCCATGGCTGCGGCAATCGCTTGGGCCACGCGCGAAGGGCGTCCCGCTATCGAAGCTGTCCAACTTGGCATTGCGGCCTCGGCCCAGAATATTCGTCAACTTCTCCCCTGCCGATTGGACCTGACACGGTTGCTCGGCGAGGTGGCGACAGTGCGAGTGGAAGAGGTCTCCTCGTAGAAAGCCGGTTCCCTGATTGAGATCTCACCGCTCAGCGAACGCCGCTGGCCTGTTGTGACGTGGGTACCGATGCAGCGGACGGAGTGGGAACTACCGTGGGCCGCGGTTCGGCTTTGCCAGTCACCACCTGGAGCTTCTGCGCAGCTTCGTGACCAAGCGTCATCTCACGGTCATTGAGTTCGATCATGACGATTCCGGCCTCGGGACGATTGGCCACGACTCGCCCCTCCGCGCCCAGCGAGAATCCCGACTGTCGTAGGAAACGCAGGAATTCGGGCGATTGATCCATGACCCGGGCCAACCGAAATCGCGTTCCCGGCTGACAGGCGAGCAACAGCTCGGTTTCACGCGTCGCCAACCGACCATCGGCCGTGGGAATCGGGTCGCCATGCGGATCGAACTTCGGATGCCCCAGATAAGTGTCGATCCGATCAATCAGAAAATCGCTGATCACGTGTTCCAATTGTTCGGCATCTTCATGCACTTGATCCCACTCCAGATCAAGCGTCTGAACCAAAAACAACTCGACCAGTCGATGCTTTCGCAAGATTTGCAGGGCCAGTCGATTGCCAGAGTCCGTGAGCCGGACTCCTTCGTAAGGGGTGTACGTGGCAAGTCCTGTCTCACTCAACGTTTTGAGCATGCTAGTAACCGTGCCAGGCGAGACATTTAGGACCGTGGCCAGCTGCCCCGTGGTGGCCCGCTGGCTCTCTTCC
>CAZLDQ010000073.1:0-24317 GCA_964558295.1 uncultured Planctomycetaceae bacterium
CTGTGTTTCCGGACAGTCCCCCTATACCGGAAAGCACGAGATCTACACTTGGCTCCAAGGCAACAACTACTCGTTGTTTGTGCGTCGCGGGGTACTGCTCCTGCTGCATCCGTCTTACGCCGCTGACGACTTCGGCTTTGGACTGAATAGCGGTTTTCAATGGTCGTTTCTCCCCGGAGCCACCACTTATGCCTGTCAGGACATCGAGATGATGTCTCGCGCCGCCAATACATTTGTCCACAATCAGGGCCTTGCCGGCGCAACGTCGCTCGACGCCGATGGGGTCTGGGGACTCAATCAGGTGACCGGACCGGGCGCCCTGTTCCGGAAGTCAATGTTCTTCTTCGACGATCGCATCACAGTAATCACCACCAATATCCGGCGTCACGATCCCAAAGCCAAAGGTTCCTCGACCGTTGGCGGCTACCCAAGCGTCCCGGTTGCCGCCCCAGTCGTAACGACGTTGTTCCAATGGCCTCTGGACAACGATACGCCAACGCTTGTCGCTGGCAAAGAGATTTCCGGCCTCACTACCCATACGGTCAAGAAGTTGCGCAGCAGCACGTGGTTGGTCGACCGGCACGGTCATGGGTACTATCTCCATTCCGCGCCGACGGTTGGATTGTACGTCTTGCGTCAACATCAGAAGTTCCACCAGTTTTACGACCGGTTCTTAAAGGATCCCAACCACAACCCGATTCAATGGGGCGAAGCGTGGAAGGCGGACGGCGTTCCGATCGGTCAGGCCAATCTCGCCAAGTTGCGTGAATATTACCATCCGGGTGAAGGCGATTTCGAACTTGCCTTTCTCGATCACCTGCAACTTCCTAGCCGTTGTGCTTACACAGTCTTGCCGATGGCCGGCAAGGAGAAGACGAGAGAATTCGCCGAGTCCGCCCAGTCGGGCAAGATGCCCTACCGGATTCTCGCGGCAACGGAAGAACTTCATGCCGTCTACGATGAGGCCACCCAGACGACTGGCTATGTCATCTTCGATTTGGGCATCCCGAATTGGCCCAAGGAATCACCGTTGCGCGGCGTATCGCAACCATGTTATGTGATGGTTCGCAAACAGGATGAAGGGTTTCTGCTGAGTACCGCTTTTCCGGGAGCCACCGCGCCCCTTCAACTCCGCCTGACCGGAAAATGGAATCTTGCCACCGATGTCGCGGAAGTCGCCCTGCGCCGGCAGGGGGGAAATGACACCATCCTGGAATTCTCATCTTCCGGTCTATTGCCTTGCCTTGTACATCTCAAGTAATTGGGGTAACGTCCAGGATGCAATCGGAATTCAACCAAACAACCCCCAACCTGAACACAGTCCCCGTGAGCACCCGATGGCAGTCGAAATCGGAGAACATGACGAATTCGAACGGCTGTATGGAGCCGCAGCTCCATGGCTTTACAGCTATCTTTTTTCCTTGCTGGGCAATCCCGACGATGCAGAGGATGTGCTGCAAGAAACGGCCCGACTCTGTTGGGAAAAGTTCGACCAGTACGAACCGGGAACGGAATTCCGAGCCTGGGCCTGCCGGATCGCCCATTTCAAGGCAATGAAACACCGCCAACGCCGGCAGAAGAGGCCGGCTGTGTTTTCCGACTTGTTCTGCAACGTCATCGACGAGGAAGCGGTCGTGATGGCCGATAAGCTCGACTTGCGCATCGTGGCCCTCACCGAATGCGTCCAGAAACTCCCGGATACCGACCGGAGACTCCTCGACCTCCGCTATGAACCGGGAGCCACGGCGGAACAGGTGGCAAAATCATTGGGGAAATCCATCCATGCCGTCTATCGGGCGATGGCACGAATCCACGACACCCTCTATCGCTGCGTGAACCGAACGCTCGGAGCGGAGTTGCGATCATGAATCCACGCCAATTCGGTGAACTTCACGATTTGTTAGCCAAGGTCTTTGAAGGTACGGCCAGCCAAGACGACATCGCCCAGATCGAACGACTCACAAGCGAAGATATCGAGTTGCAACGCTATTATCTGCATATGATGTTCCTTTATGGACAACTGCACTGGCAGGCCCGCCATCGTCACACGCATGCCATGCCGCAGGACAGGCTTACGGGCCTTTGGGGGACGTTGCTCGGTACTTTTCCTCATTCCTGGAGTCAGGTCTTTGCCGGAATTGTGCTCGCCGTGATCCTCATCGGTGGGGTGGCGGTGTACCTGGAGTTTCCCGTCGCACGTCACAGGCCAATTCCACCGGCTGCTTCGATCCGCCCAACGGACGAGAAATCCGAGATCCTGGCCAGCGATAACCCCGAGGTCGTTTATGTGGCTTCACTCTCCCAAACAACCAATTGTCAATGGGCGTTCCCCGATGCGTCACCCCGTCAAGGCGACTCGCTTGAAGCGGGAAAGACACTGAGCCTCCGATCGGGACTCGCAGAGATTGATTTTCGCGACGGCGCCAAAATATTCCTCCAAGGCCCCGCCATCTTTCGGCCTGAAACGAACAACAGCGCCTATCTCACGTCGGGCAAACTAACGGCGAAGATAAGCCTTCCCAAAGCGATTGGTTTTACCATCTACACGCCCGATGGTGTGATCATCGATCGGGGAACAGAGTTCGGTCTGAATGTCAGCGATTCAGGGGTTTCAGACGTTCACGTGTTCAAAGGGGCGGTGGATGTTCGGTTGCTGGACTCGGATAAAAGGGCCCCTGTCGTCAAACAACTCAGGACGTCACAAGCCGTCCGCTTGGTCAGGGATCGGCAAACCGTCGAACTGATTCCGTGCGATTCTGACACGTTTGTTCTGGATACGAAAGCAACCGACGACACGGCCGAGCAAGCCTATATCGCCGCCGTGCTGGCCGATCATCCGCTCCTCTATTGGCCGCTGAACGAAGATGCATTTGCCTTGGAGTTCCACGACCTGTCCGGCAACGGATTTCACGGCCGTGCATTGGGCCGAGTCATCGCAGGCACGCCGGGGCCATTCCCCGGGCGCTCCCAGGCGGTGACGCTGGAACGCGCCGGCTTTATTGAAGTCCGCCACGAACAGCCGCTCAGCTTGCCCCCAGTATTCTCTTGCGAGGCCTGGGTTTGGCTTGGAAACCCACCCTATTTGGCAAGGATTCTCTCCTTCAACGAATCGAAGAAAGACGTGCCAGGCTGGGGACTCGGGTTTATCCCAAGGAAATCCTCCCTTCCCCCCCCCAACCCCGCCATCGTGTTGACTCGCTATTACGATAGCGACCTCAAGGCCCATGCGGCCGCTATTCCTCACGAATGCTGGTTCCATCTCACCGTCACGCACCAGGCCAAACAAACGCGTTTCTTCGTCAATGGAGAACTGTGGCATTCGACGCGCGGTTGCCCTTCCGCAGGCGACGTCCAGGTCTCTCTGTTGTACCTGGGACAGCGGCGATCCAATTTCGAGTTCTGGGACGGACGTCTCGCACATGTAGCCCTCTATCCAAGCATTCTGCCTGACTCCCGAATACGCGAACACTACCGCTTGGGTTTGGCCTCAAAAGGACCCGCACCGAAATAGGTTGGGCCAGTCCTCTGGTTGTACGCAATTGCCAAGTCACCAGTTGATCCCCCAGTCTTTCTCCAAACCATCGGCGGTCTCTGTTGCCAAGACTGAAGCAAATCCCCTCTACCATTCGAGGGGGAAGGGGGGCTTGGAAAACCTTCCATGCGACCCAATTTGTCAGAATCTTTGACCCATGATGTCATTGCCGGACGTTTCCCTCGGTCTATACTCCAGACGGAAAAGGGAATCGCGCACACACCGAGCCCTCCGAGGCCAATGATCTCCCCTCTTGCCCCCAGCCGGCCGTATACCTTCTATCCGAGGACTACAACCATGATCCGATCTCGATGGCAGTCGTCTCCCTGTCTCATGGGTCGCATCCTAACCGCATGCGGCGTCATCCTCTTGTCGGGGTTGCTGGCCTGCCCGGCCGCTTGGGCCCAAAACAACCCCCGAGGCTATAAGTCGATCACCTGGGCGAAATTCCAGGCCTCGGGGCCGGAACTGAAGCAGATTGGATACTTGGCCGTCCGGCATGCCAAGGAGATCAAGTCGTCGCCTTGGTCCATCGGCTGCGAAACGCTCGATCGCGATTACGCCAAGTTCAGCACGTACAAGGATTATGTCGGTGAGTTGGGGGCCAAACACGCCCGGCTGCAAAGCGGCTGGGCCAAGTGCGAAAAGGTGAAGGGCGTCTATGATTTCGCCTGGCTCGACGAAAGCGTCTATGGCTTGGTCGAACAGAGCGTTGAGCCCTGGATGTGCCTCTGCTATGGGAATCCGCTCTACGGTTCGGATATCAATCTCGGATCCGGGCTCGCCCCGCTGGTTGGCAGTCCCGAAGCGATGGCTGCCTGGCTCAAGTATTGCGAAGCCACAGTCCGCCGCTACAAAGACGTCATCACCGTGTGGGAAATTTGGAACGAGCCGTTTGGCCAGGGCAAGGACTACGCGACGCTCGTGCTTGCCACCGCCGAACTGATCAAGCAAATCCAACCCAACGCGGTCGTCATGGTGACTGCCATCCACGACCCCGATCGGGTGCACGTCTTGGAGGCTTTGAAGGCCGCCAACAAGCTTGACTTGGTCGACCTGTGGTCCTATCACCCCTACACGCCCAACCCCGACTCCAGCTATCCGGCAACCGAGAAAACGAAGGCCTTGGTGCAGTCCTACAGCCCCAAGTACAAGATCTATCAGGGCGAAGTCGGCTGCCCGTCGATCCTGGAGTGGACCCACGCGTTGGCCAATTACCCCTGGACCGAATACAGCCAGCCCAAGTGGGACCTTCGCCGTATGGCCGGCGATCGAGTACGAGGCATCGACTCGTCGATCTTTACGATCATCGACCTGAAGTACACAAACATGCAGCAGTCGTTCGGCATGATCCGCTCCAACCTCCTGCTGCAGTTCATTTACAAGCGCCCGGTCTTCTATGCCGTCCAGCACATGATGAGCTTCTTTGACGACGCCGTTAAACCGGTCGGCCTCTTGGAACATCAGACCAATTCCGATCGCAAGACGACCGTTGCTGGTTTCCAGAAGCAAGGCACTCCGGTCGTCTTGGTCTGGTACAGCGACCAGATCCCCAGCGACGAGTTGAAATGGGACCTCGTGGACCTGACGATCAAGAACACCACGTTCCAAGATCCGGTCTACGTCGAGATGATCACCGGCAAGGTCTACAACCTCGACAAGGCAACCTGGAAGAACGCGGACAGGAGCGTCATCTTCACCCGATTGCCCGTCTGGGATAGCCCCGTCATGATTGCCGAGCGCTCGCAAGTAGAGTTGAAGTCGAAGTAAAGAGCAGCGTCCCGTTTCCAGAGGATGTTTCACAATCCCCAGCCACTCTCGACTGGGGATTGCGTTTTCCAATCTGACCAAGACAGAAAGGATCTCCAGACAGATGAACCGGACGACAAACGCCGCGCTGTCGGCAATCCTCGGTCTAATGGCTGCCGTTGCGATTCCATCCTTACTGGAGGCCGACGATCCCATCCCGCAAAACGCCGCCGCGAAGAAGGTTGTTGCGCCGGTCAGTGTCAAGAAACCACCGGTGACAAGACTCACCGACGTCCCCATCGACCGCGTCGAGCCCGTGGCCGGGCAAGCCCCCAGTCTTCTTCCCGCGGGAAAGAAGTGGCAACTAGTCTGGAACGACGAGTTCGACGGGACGAAGCTCGACACATCGAAATGGAATTACCGGCTCCACTACTGGGGCTATCCGTCCCCAACCTTCACCGACGAGGGCGTGGAACTCGACGGAAAGGGCCACCTAAAGATCCACCTGATCCGCAAGGGCGACGATTTCTATTCGGCCCACCTTCAGACCGGTTCGCTGACCTTTGATATTCCCCGCGACGCAGACGCCACGAACTTCTGGCCCTTCGGCAAGAAGAAGGAAGCCAAATTCATGCACAAGTACGGCTACTATGAAATCCGCTGCAAGCTGCCCAAAAACGACGGCTGGCACGCGGCGTTCTGGCTTCAGTCGCCATCGATCGGCGCGCATCCCAACCCCAAGTACTGCGGCGTCGAATGCGACATCATGGAAAACTACCGCCAGCATACCGAGGGGACGATTGGCTGTGGAAACGGCTGGGGCGGCTACGGCAAGGAGAACAAGTGGTATGGCCATTTTTGGTTCCCCTATCAGGAAACCGAAGACGGCTGGCACTACTACGGAGTCGACTGGTCGCCCGAGGGATACCTCTTCTACGCAGACGGCAAACTGGTAGGCAAGCAGATGGCTCCCGAGTGCCCTGTGTCCGACGTCGACCAGTTCATTCTCGTGTCCACCGAGTGCCACGGCTATCACCGCTCGTTCGGTCGCGGCGGCCTGGAGTCGAAGGACCAAAAAGGCTGGGGCGGCAAGCCGGTGCCCGCGTTGTTCAAGGCCGTACTGCCCGATTACTTCGAGGTCGACTTCGTCAGGGTGTTCGACGCGAAATAGCAGTCACCGCACACGACCGCCGACAAATGGTCTCCTGCAGGCAGTGGTCGTATCAAATTACCGTACCGCCTGGCAGTGGGAATTTGGTGGGAAGTCTCCGAGAGTCTCGCGTGAAGGCTTGCGGTAGGGCCTGAATAACACACGCGGGGGCTTGTCGGCGGCCTGCAGGAGGAGTTATCCTGGGAACTGAATCGGACTGCTCGCGGTTGACGCCCAGATGGCCCCTGAAAATGAGGACGGTGAACCATGGAAATGCGGAAAATCCGAGGATGTGCCCTGAGAAGTCTTGTCTTGCTCGTCGTGGCGATGGCGGCCGGCGCAGCAACCGCGCAAGAATTTCCGACCTTTTCGAAGCCGCGAGCCATTACCTTCGGCCCCAAAGAACACCTTTTCGCCAGCTACTACGCGATCAATGCCTGGAGTGCCGACGGCCGTTATGCCACGGTGCTGGAAACCGATATCAAGAACCGGCTGCCGACCGAAAACGATGTTGCCGTGCTCGGGGTGGTCGATGCCCAAGACAACAACCGCTTCATTCCGCTGACCGACACCCGCTGCTGGAATTTCCAAGAGGCCACCATGGCCCATTGGCTGGGCACGGCACCGCAGACGCAGTTTATCTTTAACGATCTGGTGGACGGCCGCTTCGTCTCGGTGATCTTCGACATGACCGCCAAGACCCGGCGGGTCGTGCCCTATCCCATCAGTGCCGTCTCCCCCGACGGCAAGTGGGCCGTGAGCATCAACTATGCCCGGCTCCGCCTGACACGTCCTGATTACGGCTACGGTGGCAACGGCCAAGACGCCCGCACCGAGACAACCTGGCCGACGGACGACGGCCTCTGGCTCGTGAATCTCGAAAGCGGCGAGGGGAAGCTGATCGTTCCGATCGCCTCCGTGCGGGATCGCATGCCGCAGGTCAAAGATCCCAAAGCACTGGCCTACTTCTGCCACACCGTGTTCAGCCGCGACGGCTCCAAAATCTTCTGGCTCGCACGGAGCGTGGAAAACCTGACCGGCCAGAAGGTCGTGCGCAAGTGGGAGACCACCGCGTTCACCTGCAACCGCGATGGCAGCAATGTCCAGCGCTGCTTCCCGGACGGTTGGGGCGGTTCGCACTTCAACTGGCTCGATGGCCAGCGGCTGTTGGTCACCGCCAAGTACAACAATGCGGTATACAGCCATGTGCTCTTCACCGTTGGCAAGTCCGACTACCAGCGTATAGGTCGTGGGCTCTTGGATTTCGATGGGCACGGCGTCTTTTCCGACGATGGCCGATGGATGGCCACCGATACCTATCCCGACCAACTCGGGGAGCGCAAGCTGATGGTCGTCCGCATGTCGGATCAGGCCATCCTGCCGCTGGGCACCTTCTTCGTGCCGGAGATGTATCGCGAACAGTACTCGCGCTGCGATCTCCATCCCCGTTGGCGCCCAGATGGCAAGATGCTGGCCTTCAACTCGGTCCACGAAGGCTCGCGACAGGTGTACGTGATCGACATCACGGCCCCGTAACGCACCCCCTTCGCCACAGTCAGAAGAACTGCGACATCGTCTCCCGGAAGGCGACAAACGGGTCCAGCAATTCTCTTGCGCCCCCCCTGTAGTGGTGTCGCGTGATATATGCCACGATTCTCCGCCCAGTAGAGTGTCTGGATCAGTTCACACAATTGGCTCCGAGACCAGCTATGGCCAGTCGCATTATTCCGGCTCGAACCCGAACGTGGTTGCTAGGGGAACTTAGTCTGTGGCATCGTGCAGGGATTGTCTCGGAAGACCAAGTCAACCTGATCCTTGGGCTCTACGAAGCCCCCGCCGAAACTGCGAGACGCAAGCAATCATTGGCCGTCTTCACGCTAATGGCGGTCGCCGCATTCCTGGTAGGATTAGCCGCGGTCTTGCTGGTCGGCTACAATTGGCAAGCCATGCCCAAGGCCGTGAAACTCGTGCTCATTTTCGGCACAATCCTGAGCACCCACAGCCTCGGTTTCTGGCTTCGCTATGTGCGCCGGCAGCAGCGCTGGGCGGAGATCGCATTCTTTCTGGCCTGCATCTTCTACGGCTGCGGCATTTGGCTGGTGGCGCAGATATTCCACATCCAGCGGCATTCCCCGGACGGATTGTGGTACTGGGCCTTAGGCGTCTTGCCTTTCGCCTTGTGCCTCGACACGCTGCTAATCCACGCCCTGCTGGTTGGACTGCTGGCAACCTGGGTAGGCACGGAGATCCTGAACTTCGGAGGGCATTGGTTCGCAGGCAGTTGGTATTCCTTGCCCGCCGGTTGCTACACGCTACCTCTTCTGGCTCTGCCGGGCCTCATTTGGGCGTATCGCAAGCAGTCGCCGGCCGCGATTGGGCTCTATCTGCCGCTCGTGGCTTGGTGGCTCATCCTCCAGCCAATCGCTTGGCATGGCGGCGCCGTGCCGGTCTACGTGATTGGCGCGGCCGGAGCCCTGCTTCTAGCTCTTACCCATTGCCATCGCCCCGACAGCAGCTTGGCAGAGCCGTACCGATTCTATGGTGTCTTGCTCACAGCCGGCACGCTGCTCGTCCTGAGCTTTAGCGACTTCAATCTCGTGTTGCTCCGCGAAGGTTCAGCACCAATCAGCCTCGTGGCCAGCCTGCTGATCGCCTTGGGGGGCATCGGCACGATCGTGTTGGCCGACCGGTTCAAATCCGACGGAATCAGAGCGGTAGACCGTGATTCCTTACCGCTGGGCTCGTTCCTCAAGCGTCACTGGCTGCCCGTGGGCCTAATGGGCCTGATGGCCGTGTTCAGCCTCTTGAACGGACTGTTCGCTACCCACGCCTCCTTCTGCACTTCCTACTCAGCCGGTTTGGATCGCTGGACGGCCCCGGTCCTGGTTCCAACTCTGCTTGCCAACGCAGCGACGATCGCGTTTGCACTCTGGCTGATCGGCGCAGGCCTGCGCGAGGAGCGAGGCGGATCGTTCTGGATCGGGACCGGTTTGTTTGTGTTGTGGGCCATCTTCCGTTACATCGACCTGTTTGCCAACGTGGGGGGAATGTTAGGTGCCTCGTTGATGTTCTTCCTTTGCGGCACGGCCCTGTTCGCCATGGCCCGATTCTGGATGCATCGAAAGGAGCCCCCTCATGCCTGATACCCTCACGACCTCCGCTTGGTTCAACCAGACTCTCGAGAAACTCAAGAGCCGCCAGCAGCCACTATTGATCCTCGCCGTTACATTCCAAGTGTTGGTGCTCGTCGGGATGATTGTATTGCACCTCACGCCGCATCTGACAGGTGATACCGTCCTGCTTCGCGTGGTCCCCGTTGATCCCCACGACTTGTTCCGAGGTGATTACGTAATCCTCAACTACGAGTTCAGCAGCATCCCGGCCGCTGGAATCCCCGGCCTCCCCCTCGACGACTCGGACAGACAAGGCCGTACGGTTTACGTCTCCCTGGTCCCTGAGCCCGACGGCCTCCATTATCGGGCTGGCCAATACAGCCTCACGCCGCCGGCCAGCGGCAAATACTTGCGTGGAACCGTGTGCCGCTGGGATCGACTCGAATTCGGCATTGAGAGTTACTTCGTCCAAGAAGGAACCGGTCGCAAGTATGAGGATGCCATTCGCAGCCGACGCCTCTGTGCCGAAGTCGCCGTGGCCGCCAATGGCCAAGCCGCGTTGAAGCGTCTGAGAATTGAGTGACGGTCAGAACGTCGGAGCCGGCATGGCGCCGAGCCGAACACGTCCCACCTGCCAATCCCCATTGGTCTCGCGTGCTGGCGGTCCGATCAACTTGACCGAATGCACTTGCCAAACGATACGGCTCGGGACAAAATACCGAGGTTGGGTTTCCTGCAGAACACACTGGCAAGTAGATTGGCAGCGATCATGGCGGCATCATTTGCACTGATTCTCTGTTCGGCCCTCAGTGTTGTCCACGCTGCAAATTCTGGCGAACATTGGCCAAGCTACCGCGGCCCGACCGACCAGGGACACTGCGACGCGGCAAACCTGCCTGTCCGCTGGAGCGAGACCGAAAACGTCGTCTGGAAGACGCCGATTCCCGGCAAGGCCTGGTCGTCGCCAGTGATTTGGGGCGATCGGATCTGGCTCACCAGCGCGCCGGAGGACGGCACGGAACTGTCGGCCATCTGTGTCGATAAGAATTCCGGCAAAATCCTCTTCACCAAACGGTTGCACTATGTTGCCGGACCGCAATACTGCCATCCGTTCAACTCCTACGCCTCCCCGTCGCCGGTGATCGAAGAAGGACGCGTCTACGTCAGTTTCGGCTCTCCCTACACGGCCTGTCTTGACTCCGCCACGGGCAACGTGATTTGGCAGCGCACCGACTTTGTCTGCAATCACTTCCGCGGCCCCGGTTCCTCTCCCTTCCTCTACAACGATCTCGTCATCCTCCACTTCGACGGCAGCGATCGCCAGTACGTCGTCGCCATGGATAAGCATACCGGAAAAACCGTTTGGGAAACCAATCGCAGCGTCGATTTTCACGACCTGGACCCGAGCACCGGCGAGCCGAATCGTGAAGGGGACTTCCGCAAAGCCTTTTCCACGCCGGTCATTGCCGACGTCGAAGGCAAGCCGGTGCTCGTGAGCCTCGGCTCGATGGCCCTTTACGGGTATGAGCCGCTCTCCGGCAAGGAACTGTGGCGCGTTGAAGCCATCGGCAGTCATTCGGGCGCATGTCGGCCGGTCGTCGGCCACGGTTTGGTCTTTTCGCCCATGGGTTCGAAGGGGGAACTGTGGGCCGTTCGCCCCGACGGACGCGGCGTCGTCACCGACACACACGTGGTCTGGAAGTACAAACGGGGCGTCGCCCGGCGGCCGTCGCTTCTCTTGGTCGACGACCTGTTGTTCATGGTCGACGACGGGGGAATCGCCACCTGTCTTGAGGCGAAGACCGGCCAAGAAGTCTGGAAAGAGCGGCTCGGCGGCAATTTCTCGGCCTCGCCCCTCTATGCCCACGGCCGCATCTATTTCTTCGACCAGGACGGCCAATCGACCGTAGTCGAAGCCGCGCGCAAGTACAAGCCGCTCGCCGTGAACCACCTCGAAGACGGGTTCATGGCCTCGCCCGCCGTCTCCGCAGGTGCGCTGTATCTCCGCACGAAAAGCGCCCTCTATCGCATTGAAGACCGATCGCAACACGGCGCCGGCCAATAGCAGTCTCCGATTTGCGCATCGCGTCACTGCGTTGGCCGTTGAAGGAATGCACCATGTTCAATCATCCCACCGAAAGCCCGCCCTTCTGAGAGGGGGGCAGATGACCATTTCACGGCAAACCCGCCTCGCTCCGCGGAACTGGGCCTGCATTGTACTTGACCCATCATTCCCTCTGGTTAGACTAGATGCTCGTTGGATTGTCATCTTTCCTGTCATGATTCCTCCGCACGAACACGCCTGGTCCGTTGGCCTATCGAACGAGGTAGCACACCCCCTTTTGATTCACGGCTCAACCACCATGAAGACCCAAACACTTCTCGTGAACAGCCTCGTTGCCACCTGGTTGGTCGTCACGTTCTTGTTCGGCCCAGGTTTGATCGCAACGGCCGAGGCCGATATCGTCGTCAGTTCAGACACGACTTGGTCGGAGACGTATGCGCATTCCCAAGATATCCACGTAACCAGCGGCGCAACCTTGACGTTATCGGCCAACGGTTCCGGAACGACCGGCAACTGGTACGTCAACGATTCGACAATCACTTCGACCTACGCCAACACGTCAAAGGTGACGCCGGATTACAGTTTCGGGACGGGCACCCTTTATCTGACCAATTCTTCGCTGTCCGCCGGCGTCCATCGCATGAACGTGTCAGCCCCGGTCGTCGTCAGCGGCAACTGCAAGTTCACCGGAGGGACCCGGGAAATCTACCTCCACGGGAATATCTCCGGTTCCGGGACGATTACCGAGGACTTGGGCTGGTCGATTTATCTGCGGGGCGATAATTCCGCGTATACGGGCGATTGGATCCTCAAGAACGATTACACCTGGATCTACAACTCCTCGGCCACGGCCCAGACAAGTTGGGCCTCCGGCGGCTCGGCGCGTGGAGACTATACCTTCGGTTCCGGAACGATCACCGTCGACGGCGGCATGTTCGCCTTGGGGGTGTCGAATGCCTATATCTACAACGATATCGTACTCAATTCTGCGGGCGCGGTCTTCGCTAAAGAAGGTGCATCGTTGACTCTCTTGGGAAACTTGTCCGGCTCGGGCACCTTTAATGCGACCTCTGCCTCGTCGTATTCCTCAACCAAGCTCTACAATCTCCGCGGCAACAATTCCGACTTCACTGGCACATGGAACCTCCAATCCGCCGACGTTTCGACCGACAACACGTCAGCGGTAAAAGTGACCAATTCTTCCGGCAACGCCGCCGACAGCCGATTCGGAACCGGAACGATTACTCTCAACGGTGGCGGAATCCAGGCCGACCGGAACGGAACCGACGGCACATCGATCTACGTGCACAACAATCTGACGATCGGGGCCAACGGCGGCAAGTTCAAGGCGGCGCCGGGAGTCACCCTGAATCTGACCGGCCCAATTTTGGCCTCGGGCGCGATCCTCAACACCAGTGCCGAGACGCTCAAGATCTCTGGCTCGCTGACCAGTTCAAGCATCGTCGGCAATACCAGCACGGGGACGATCGAAATCACCGGCCCGCTCACGCCCCAGACAGGCTTCACGCTCGGCTCGACCGGAACGGGCAAGATACTCATCAGTTCCAATCTGACTGCAAACACTCCGATCACCGTGACCGGTTCCAATACGATCACCCTCAATGGAGCCTTGACCGGCTCCTCGAATATCACCGTTTCCGGCGGCCGTTTCCGAGTCCTTGGAACGACAACCGGCTACTCCGGCGATTGGCATGTCAACGGCGGAAAAGTCGTCGTCAACGGCGCCAACGCGCCGGGAACCTCCTTCGGCACCGGCACCGTCTACCTGGAAGGCAATGACGCGGCGATTGTCGGATTCAGCTCGAGCCAGTCCGGCTGGGCAGACGCCTACGTGTACAATCCGATTGTCGTTACCGGCAAAAACTATCTCCGCAGCGACGGCGATCCGGAAACCGTCGGCGGCAAGAATGCCAACTACCAAGTCACCCTGCGCGGGCCGATTTCCAGCACCAACAGCGTCGTTACCGCCGCCGACACGAATGCCATGCTGATTCGTGAGGGAGGCGGATTCCGCTGGGACATCTCCGGGGATAATTCCGGCTATCAGGGCAACTGGCTGATCAAGTCAGATTACCTTCAAACCAACAATACCACTTCCACTGCCGGCAACAGCGCGGCAACCCATACCGATGCAAGGTTCGGCTCCGGCACGATCTACATGCAGGGTGGCGGAATCCAAAACGGCGGGGTGGTCTACAACGACATCACCGTGCAGACCGGCAATACGGGCAACTTCCGCAACATCGATTTCAGCCTTTACGGAACCGTGACTGCCGATGGCACACTCGCTACGACAACCGCCAACAGCGACGAACTCCATATCTACGGCACGCTCCAGGGCAAGGGAACCGTCGCAAACGCCAAGGTGACCGTCGAAAACGGCGGCATTCTTGCCCCCGGCCAACTGGGCGTCGTCTACTATACCGAAGCGTCGCACACCTACACCCAACTGGCGGACGATCTGACCGGCACTCTAACTCTCAACGGCGGCCTGGCCGTCAATGCCGGCGGGGTGCTCAGCTTCGATCTCCTCAGTGACACGGATTACGACACCATCGTCGTCAACGAGAGTTCGGTTACCTATTCGGGGACCACCTACTCGTTCAGCGACGACATCGACCTGGCAAACGCGACGATTCGACTGACGTTCGGCGAAGATTTCGACTGGGAACACTGCTCCCTGAACGCTCTGCTGATCGATACCGAGGGCATGGTCACCGGCCTCGACTCGGCGACAATCGAATACATCCTCGAACCAGGAGCAGCGGCCGTCACCAGTCTGCCAGCCAACCTGCTAGCCACCTTGTCGGTCACCTCCAGCGGGGTCGTTCTGACCCTCCAGAATGTGCCCGAACCGGCAAGCATTGTCTTGTGGCTCGTCAGCACCGTGGGATTGTTCTGGTATCGACGCCGATTGTAGCTCAAACCCGGAAGTCGTTCTTCGGCTCCTTGCACCAGGAAAGGACTATCCCTGCCAGGAACGCATGGGAACGCGGTGCGCAACTTGGCGGTGAACACGAACGACAATGGCATTGCCGAGTGGGAGGTCTATGGCAATGCCCTCGCTGATTGCCGGCAGCGGATCGGTTCGTGGTAGTTCCCTCCTGGGGAGCCACCTCCGAGGGCGGGACCATCGTCACGAGTCCCCCTATTCACGCATAGCACAAACAACGACCTATTCATAGGTTACGCCCCGCCTGCTGCCGCCCCTGCGCACGCACAAAAAACAGGCCGTTTTTCGTGGGTACATTTCGTCCACTCCGTGTGTATAGTCACAGCCAGGGGCTGATTCGGCCGTGTCGGTCCCCTCCGTATCGGATACTGCCAGGTTGTTTTCCACGATGAACGTTCCTGCCGAGTCATCCTTGGACGTCATTGGCCGGGTGGACGAGTTCATGCGTCTTTACGCCCAGCACCAACGACGCATCTACTTGTATTTACTCTCTTTGGTCCACAACGCGACCGACGCCGAAGAACTGCTCCAAGAAACCTCGTGCGTCCTTTGGAAGAAGTTCGACCAATATGAGCCCGAGACCCATTTTGCCGCCTGGGCCTGCCGGATCGCCTATCTCGAAGTCCTCCGTTTTCGCGACCGTCAGAAACGCAACGGAGTGCCCTTGAGTCCCGAGTATCTCCAGCGAGTTGCGGAGAAGATGGTCGAGATGTCCGACGAGTTCGAACGCCGGACCAAAGCCTTCTATCGGTGCATCGAAAAGCTGCGAGAATCCGACCGGGAATTGATCCTCCGCCGCTATGCGCCCGGGGCGAGTGTCGCTCAAGTGGCGGCTGAACTGTGCCGGCCCGTGCGTTCCGTGTCCAAATCGCTGGTGCGGATTCGCAAAAGCCTGGTAAACTGCATCAATCATCGCTTGCGGCGGGAGGAATCATGATGACGACCTCGGCTTATCGGCCTTCGCCCGAGTTCGAAACCCTCCTGGACCTCCTTTGCGAGGAACAGTTGACTCCCGAACAGGCGCTCCAATTGGAAGAGGCAATCACCAGCGACGAGGAAGCGTGCTGGCATTACCTCTGCTACGTCCACGTTCACGGAATGCTGGCCTGGAATGCGGGACACAGCGCCAAGCCACGAAGGCCAAGCCAGGAACGGGAGGAAGACATTTCTTCGGTTGAGATCCCGATTTTGCCCCCCATGGAAGGCCCCTCGTCCACGCTGGGATCGCTCCTGACCAGCGTCCGGTTTGCATATACGGTCGCGGCGGTTTCACTCACGTTCGCGTTGACAGTCGCCTGGTTCGCCTTGAAGCCGCCGGCGGCAGACGATTTTTGGGTCACCTCCACGTTCCTCGAGACGGCCGAGTCAGTTGGCCAGATTACCGGCTTAGCCGATTGCCAATGGGAGGAGTCGGCAACCGCCGCCTCGCACGGCGATGCGGTCGCCTTGGGCCGGCGATACGCCCTGCGCAGCGGCGCGTTGGAGATCACCTACGACCGTGGAGCGAAAGTCATCCTTCAAGGTCCCGTGGTCTATGACGTCGCGTCAACCAACGGTGGATTCTTACACCAGGGAAAGATGACGGGCAAAATCACGACGCCCCGTGCCAAAGGCTTTACCGTCCGCACTCCCACCGTCGCCGTCGTCGACCTGGGAACAGAGTTCGGCGTAGAAGTGGGCAAGGAAGGGCATACCACCTCCCATGTGTTCCAAGGCTCTGTCAAGCTCCTGACCATGGCCCAGAGCGGCGAGTCCACGGCGTTCGTGTTGAACAAAGACGAGGCCGCCCGGGTCGAACGTGCTCCGGACCGCAAAAAGGCAGTGGTCATCGTGCCGTGCGGGGCGGCCCAGGCCGAACAATTCATCCATGACGGACAGTTGGACTCGTTCCATCGCTGGGAGGCCTATCGTCAAGAGCTGCGCCGCGATCCGTCATTGCTGGCCTACTACGATTTTCAACCCAGGGTGGACAAGCCCGACGTTCTGCCCAACGTGACAGCCAACGGGGAACATTCGCTCGATGGCCGTATCGAGAAAGCCGTTTGGACCAGCGGCCGGATGCCTGGCAAGCGAGCCTTGCAGTTCACCGGTCAGGGAGAGCATGTCGATATCAACCTTCCCCAAGAGGTCGACAGCCTGACCGTAGCCGCTTGGCTCTACGTGGAGTCGGTCGACCCACAGTGCGAAGCGGCAGGCTTGCTGATGAGTTGCGGCTGGGACAAACCCGGTCAACTCCACTGGCAACTCTTGCCCGACGGCCGGATGGTGGCCGGTGTCCAAGGAATGCCGGCCGAGGGACGCAAACGGAGCGATACGGTGGTGTCGCTCCTCGACCGCGGAGGCTTCCACCGTTGGACCCATGTGGCCACGGTCCATGACCAGAAGGCCATGACCTTGACGTTCTACTATGACGGCCAGTTGGTCGAAACCGTGAAGCTCACTTCCTCGGGCCCGACCAAGATTTGTCTCGGCCCAGCCTCGATCGGCTGGTGGGGCGGCGATGCAAAACGGCTGGAAAACCATGCGCCGCGGGATTTCTGCGGACGCATCGACGAAATGGCAATTTTCGGACGACCACTTTCGGGCAATGAGATTCGCCGTATGGTCGAGGCTGGAACACCCTGATAACCGAGAGGAGGTCCTTACAATCCTGAAGAACGCGGAACGAGGGGCACCATTTCTCATCTCATCTTACTCGTTTACGGATTCCCACACGTTCTTGGAGGGGGTGACATGACAACACAACGTGGATGGAAAGGGTTCACACTGGTTGAACTCCTGGTGGTTATCGCCATCATTGGAATCTTGATTGCGCTTCTGCTTCCGGCCGTCCAGGCAGCTCGGGAAGCGGCCCGCCGCAGCCAATGCATTAATCATCTCAAACAACTCGGTGTAGCCCTGCACAACCATCACGACACCTACCAACGGTTTCCACCCGGCGGCGCCCGTGATCAGGCACCCTTTGGCGAACGTGAGACCGACTGGGGCAGTTCTTGGCTCGTCTATATCCTTCCGTTTGTCGAACAGAATGCGATCTACGACAAGTGGATCTTCAACAGCAGCTCGGGCGTGTTCAACTCCAACAACATGGCCTTGATCAACGGCGTAGTGATCCCGACCTACGCCTGCCCCACCTCGCCGCTTCCAACCCAGTGGTGCAACAATACCGGAGGCGCCTCAAGCCCGACCAATCGAATGGCCGTCCACTACGTGGCGGTCTCCGGAGCGTATCCGGGATTGATCCCCAACTTCACCGAAAGCCGTTACAACAACGTCAACCAGGGCGGAACCGTCAGCGGAGGAGGTGTCTTGATTCCCAATGGCAAGATCCGCTTCGCTGATATCACCGATGGATCAAGCAATGTCATGCTCGTCAGCGAACATGCCAACTGGATCTATCTAGCCGACGGCACCCGCAAAGACTGGCGGGCTTGCCAGCCCTGGGGCTGGTCAATCGGTGTGAAGAGCACGGGAATTCCCCCCAACTTCTATCCGATCGCCAACGACAACCGCTCATTCAACCAGACGACGATTCGGTATCCGATCAACCAAACCAAGGGAGCCTGGGGCACAGGAAACGGTGACTGCGCGGGAACTGGAGTCTGTCTCGACATGGGCTGCAATACCCCGTTGAACTCCGCTCACCCCGGCGGTGTCAACGCCCTGCTGGGAGACGGTTCCGTGCGATTCCTGAGCGAAACCATGCCCTTGGACCTCGTGGCTCGGCTGGCCACACGCGATGATGGCAAACCGCTCGATACGTTCTAAGGATGCCTGACACATCCCCCCCTTGCCCGCTCGCGGAAAAGCGGTTGGGGGATGAGGGGTGGATGTTTCGCCAGACACCCTAACGTACGCCTCGCGTTGGATACCGAACCATGAAAGGAGAGACGAAATGCTTCGACACCTCAGGACCGTGCTTTGGCTGGCCGTCTGCATGTCCCTTGCCGGCTGTGGCACGACAACCGGTCAACCCGAACCCGAACGGTTTCCGGTCCAAGGCTCGGTGGCCCTCGATGGCAAGCCTTTGCCCTCAGGGGTGATCTACTTCAAAACCATTGCGACCGGTACTATTGACTCGGTGGATATCAAGGATGGAAAATTTCAGGGGAAAGCCCAACCGGGCAACCGCCGAGTGGAAATCTGTGCCTACCAAACCGTTCCGCCCCAAGGCAATGGCCCGATGGACGCGCCCACCCAGCGGAATATCATTCCATCGCAATACAATCAGGAGAGCAGACTAACTGCCAACGTCAGCCGCGAGGGACCAAACCAGTTCACGTTCGATCTGTCTTCCTCGCAGTGACAGGAATACCGCATGTTTTGTGGCCGTTCTCCATGCCATCCGGTCTCTCCGCATGGCAATCGCATGACGACCAAGCTTTCCAGCCAGGAGACTGCAACCAATGTGTGAGAGACTGACCAAGGATCATTCCCGCCGGGCGTTTTTGAAGCATACGGGTCGGATCGCGACGGCATCGACATTGGCGGGAATGGCCATCCCGCACGTCCATGCCGCGGAGAATAACACGATCCACGTCGTGCTGATCGGCTGCGGCGGACGAGGCACGGGGGCTGCGGCCGACGCGCTTTCGGTCAAAAACGGTCCAATCCAACTCGTGGCCATGGCCGACATCCTGCCCAATCGCCTGGCGGCCAGCCACAACAGTCTCCAAAGACAGTTTCCCGATCGGGTCGACGTACCCGAGGAACGTCGATTTATCGGCTTCGACGCTTACCAAAAGGCCATGGACTGCCTGAAGCCGGGCGACGTGGCCATCTTCACCACGCCCGTCGCGTTCCGCTGGGTCCACTTCACCTATGCGATCCAAAAGCGGATCAACGTCTTCATGGAAAAGCCGGTCACGGTCGACGGTCCAACCACGCGACGGTTGCTCAAGCTCGGCGAGGAATCGGTGAAGCAAAACCTCAAGGTGGGCGTGGGGCTCATGTGCCGCCACTGCCGGGCTCGCTGGGAGCTTCTCGACCGGATCAACGCCGGCCAGATCGGCGAAATCCTCACCCTGCAAACCTTCCGCATGGTCGGTCGGATGGGCGGATTCACCGGCCCAAAGCCGCCGAACATGAGCGAACTGTTCTACCAGATCCAACGTTACCCCGGCTTCCTCTGGGCCGGCGCCGGGCCGTTCAGCGAATTCTTGGCTCACAATATCGACGAGTGCTGCTGGATGAAAGGCTCCTGGCCCGTCCAGGCCCAAGGCCTCGGCGCGAGGCACTATCGGGGCGACGAGGTGGATCAGGGGCTCGACACCTATTCCGTCGAATACACGTTTGCCGACGGCACAAAGCTGTTTGTCAACGCCCGGTTCATTCCTGGCTGCCACGAGCAGTTTGCCAGTTACGCCCACGGAACCAAGGGCTCGGCCGTGATCTCGACCCACATCCACACGCCAGCCAAGTGCCGAATCTACAAGGGGCACAACTTCGTCGACTCCGATCTAGTCTGGGCTTACCCGCAGCCGGAGCCCAACCCGTACCGCTTAGAATGGGAAGATCTCGTCGCGGCGATCCGCGAGGACAAGCCCTACAACGAGTTGCAACGCGGCGCCGAAGCGGCCTTGGTTTCCCACATGGGCCGGATGGCCGCCAACACGGGCCAAGTGATCACCTTCGACCAGATGCTCAACCACGAGCACGAATTCGCCCCCGACGTGGACAAGCTGACCATGGACTCCCCCGCCCCGCTGGTCGCCGGCCCCGACGGCAAGTACCCCGTCCCAATGCCCGGCATTCTCAAGCACCGGGAATACTAACAGCCCCCTGTCGAATCTCAGGCCGGAGGGCGGGCCGAACTTGCGCGGCCCGCCAGACGCCTTTGATCAACCGAAAATACAAACAAATAACGCGAAGGAAGCCGTTGCCCCGTAGGACGCTCCCTCATTCGCGTTTATTTGTGCCATTCGCGGTTCACGTCCGCCTTCTTCGGCCGAACGGCCTCTTCTCCACATGGCCAAAAACGATGCTCGCACCCGGCCCATCAATCTGCTAGGCTTCACGAAGGATCGAAGTTCATCGATCCCGACTGGAAGTGCCAAAGGAGTTGCCCCATGAAACCGCGAAAACAAGGTTTTACTAACGCAAAACGGCATGCCGCAACAGAGCCTCACAACGGACTCGGCATCCTCCACCGCCCACCCGTTTCAGCAACCTTCACCAGGCTCCGTTGCTTCCATATCCCTTGGCGTCGCGAGGAACTTGGCGAGAGCCATTGGCAAAATGCCGTACACGACAAACATCGCCCCACCTTTACCGGCCCCCCACGAGAAAACTTTCCCCACCGTTGGTTCAGTTTTGTTGACGAAACAAACCTACCAACAGGCCCCCAGGCAGAATGCCGAGCCCCAAAACTCTTTCGATATGAAGCTAGAAATTGGGCCAGCCCATCGGCTATGCTCGCCTCTGGCGGCCCAAGGGCGTGCCGCGAGGTTCTATTTGACAACTCAACGCATCAAGAGCAGGAGCGCGCAACAGGCCTGATCGTTGCATGGAGCATCCCTCCTCATGAACGAAGTCCCGAGGAGCCCAGCCCAAAAGCCCGCACAGCTTGGATTGGACTATGTTTTGTCTTACCCCCTATGCGAAGCATTTCCCTGCTTCAACCACATATTTTGGCACGCTGGCCACCAGCCCCCCTATTGGTATCACAGCCTTTTGAAGAAGATGCGAATCTGTAGCGAACATAATGGTTAGACCTGCCCCTCCATTACTGGGCCCTAGACCGGAGCGAAAGTCACCACTAATCCATAACCCATGTATCTAAAACATCTTACGACACTCCAGCGTTCCATTTCCTTGATGCGGAGAGCCATCTGAAGTGCACTCGAAGCTATTGCATACCGACCGTGATTTGCTTACCCTAGGATGTAGTAGGGATGCTTGACCCTTCTGCCCAATCCGGTTGTAGTGAATTTTCGTCACATAGCTTGGCGATGTAGCACATAGGAAATGATTCCAACGGCCGAATCGCGTTAAGGGATGAGGCGATTTAGCCACCCAGAAGCATTGGAAGCTCTCGTGGAATGGCGAAGCACGCCTCACCCCTTGCCTAAACACCCTAATCTGCCAAGCTAATCGATTACCTCCACCCGCTGGACTCAGCCTGCGATTGTGCCCCACCGTTCGTATCCAGAGCGTTCCATGAAACCGAGATTCTTCGCTCGCAATAGCCTGCTGATCCTGATGGTCATCGCGTTTTTGATGCCATTCATGTTTATTGGCACCAAGCGGGCATTGCGCAGCAACAAGAATGATGTGAAATCGTGGTTACCGGCCGCTTACGAAGAAACCCAGACCTATAAATGGTATCGAAAACACTTCGAGAACGAGACCTTTGTTCTGGTCAGTTGGGACGGTTGCACGCTGGACGATCCGGCGTTGGAACTGATGGCCAAGAAGTTGGTTCCCCCGCCTCCGGATCCGGCCAGTGGGCGTCCGATCGAAGAGCCCCTATTCTTTAAGGCCGCCACAACAGGGCCGCGCATCCTTCAGATGCTCGAAGAGCAAGGGCTCCCCCCCGAGTCCGCCCTGAATCGCTTGAAAGGCTGCCTGATCGGGCCAGACGGAAAACAGACCTGCCTCGTCTTAACGACCGTTCCTGATGGCGAGGAGCGTTGGGAGGCCCTTCAGGCCCAAGGACAGTTCAAGAACAAGAAATACCTTCACGCGCTGGTCGAGCGGATTTACCACGTCGCCGAGCACGAGTGTGCCATCCCGCCGGAAAAAATCCATCTCGGCGGCCCCCCTGTCGACAACGTAGCGATTGACCAGGAAGGCGAGAAAACGCTGCTGCGTTTGGCGGGCGTCTCGGCCGCCGTCGGCCTATTCATGTCCTGGTGGTGCTTGCGCAGTTGGGCCCTGACCGGTATCGTCTTCACTACCGCATTGTTCTCGGCCGGAATCAGCATGGCGGTCGTTTGGTGCTCCGGGACGCCAATGAACGCGATCCTATTGACGATGCCTTCGCTGGTCTATGTGGCGGCGACCTCCGGGGCAATCCACTTGGCCAACTATTATCGTGATACGGTCCGCTCACACGGGATTGAGGGTGCAGCCGACCGCTCGATCGCCAATGCTTGGCTCCCGCTGGCACTGGCCACCGGCACGACGGCCATCGGACTGGCCTCAATGTATATCACCGAGTTGGTTCCAATCCGGCTGTTCGGTGTCTTCTCGGCGATCGGTGTCGTAGTCAGTTTCATCGTGCTCTGTACCTATACGCCGGCCATGCTGCACTTCTGGCCGCTCAAGGGCATCGCCGAACCTCACAAGAGCCGGATTCCCGATCCGGGGCTCTCGCCCAAGTGGCGGCACGTGGGCGATTTTATCATCCGCCACAATCGCATGGTGACCACCGTCTGTTTGCTCATTATGGGAATTGGAGCATACGGTGTCTCGAAAGTCGAGACCTCGGTCAAGCTGATGCGGATGTTCTCCGACAAAGCAAAGATCATTCGCGACTATGCTTGGCTCGAAGAACATCTCGGTCCTCTAGTTCCGATGGAGGTCGTTGTTCGGATCGACAAGAGCAAGTGCAAGCTGGATATGCTCGATCAGTTGAAGCTCGTCGCCGAGGTTCAGCGCAAGATCGAAGGTCTCCGCGAGGTCGGCAGCACGTTGGCCGCCCCAACCTTCACCCGATCGCTTCCTAAGCGACCAAGCCTTGTCGAACGTCGCGTCTGGCTTGTGCATTTGGACCGAAATCGCGACAAACTGAGCGACTATGTCTACGCCGACGACAAGCAGCAGCTTTGGCGCATCAGCGCGCGGATCGAAGCCCTCACCGACCTGAACTACGGCTTCTTCGTTACGAACATCCGCGAGGCCGTGGAACCAGTCTTGGAAAAACAACGGGCCAAGGGGATCGAAGGGGTTGACGCCGTCTACACCGGACTGGTCCCGTTAATCTATAAGGCCCAAAACTCCCTGCTGGACGGGTTGATCCTCAACTTCGTCGGTGACTTGGTCCTCATCGGTATCGCCATCATCCTGCTGATGCGGGAGTGGTCGGCTGGCCTGCTCTTGGGCATCCCCAGCCTCTTCCCCATGGCTTGCGTCTTTGGCGGCATGGGACTCTTGGGAATCGTCGTCGATACGGGCACCGTAATGGTTCCTGCCGTCGCGCTCGGCGTGACGATCGACGATGCGATCCACTTCATGATCTGGTGTCGCCACGGGCAAGAACGCGGCATGAGTCGCTCAGAATCGATCATGTTTGCCTATGAAGACTGTGCCCGTGCAATCTACCAAAGCTGGGGGGTGATCGGACTCGGCCTCTTCTCGTTTGCGTTGAGTTCTTTCATGCCCACCCAACGGTTCGGAATGCTGATGCTCCTGATGCTCACATTCTCCACAATCGGCAACCTTGTTCTACTGCCGGCAATGCTGGCAAGCCCACTCGGCAACCTCTTCTGGCGCAAGGGCGACAAACTGGTCCGTGCCAAACAAGCGGCGGCCAGACTCTTGAAGCCGAGCGAGAAGCAGGACGAGGAACCCGTCGAGTTTCAGCAGAGCGTCACGATCCCCATGGGCGCCGTTTCGAAGTCGGAAGGAATCCCCCCGGTCACTCGCCGCGACCGTGCCCATCAACGTTCCCTGAAAAAATAGGATCCCTTGCGATAAGTCACGCAAAGCAAGACAGTTGCGCCACGGTAACTTTCCCGGGGGTGCGGCTGAAATGATGTTGCGCGACTGGGCAGAATAAGTAAAACAGGACG
>CAZLDQ010000074.1:0-24290 GCA_964558295.1 uncultured Planctomycetaceae bacterium
TCCGAAATCCGAAATCCTGCCCCCAACCCCCGCACCCCGAAACCTTTTGGCGGAGACCCTCCATGTTCCGATCCCATGCACTCGCCACACTCGTCCTGTTCCTCCTTTCCGGCGCCGTGTGCCAAGCAGTGGAAGACGGCAACCTGGGCTTTACCGACACGCCGTTTCTTCCGAATTCACCCTGGCGTGTCCACGATCGGAACCGGCCGCAACCGCCGGTGGTTACACCGGGCACCACGTGCGCCCAGCCTCCGTCCGACGCCGTAATCCTCTTCGATGGCAAGGACCTCTCGCAATGGGAAGGCGATCCCAAGAAGCTGGCCGAGGGCCTGGAAGACGGCACGATCAACATTCTCAAGACGGGCGACCTGTCGAGCAAAACGAAGTTCGGCGACTGCCAGTTGCATATCGAGTGGGCCACGCCCCCGACGCCCGACACCAAGCTCCATTCCTGGTGGGGCAATTCCGGGATCTTCTTCCTCGGCAAGTATGAATTGCAGGTCACTGAATCGTGCGAGAGCCTGCACAAGGCCGACGGACAAGCCGCGGCCATCTATGGCCAGACCCCGCCTCTGGTCAACGCCGCACGCAAGCCGGGCCAGTGGCAGACCTACGACGTGGTCTTCTCCGCCCCACGATTCGACAACGACAAGCTCATCCAGCCAGCCTATTTCACCGTCTTCTGGAACGGTGTCTTGGTTCAATACCACACGGCCTGCATGGGCACCACCAAATACAAGGCCGTGCCGAAATACGATTGCCACGACACGGTCGGGCCGATCATCCTCCAACAGCACGGCTCCGCCGTTCGCTTCCGCAACATCTGGGTACGCCCGCTGCAATTGGAACCGTGAATCCGCCCGCCGGCAGACGGGAATCGCAATCAACAAGAAAAGGACCGTGGGCAGACTGCTGTTAGACACCCAGGGGAGTGTCAGGGCCAGACTCCGGCCAATTCATAGTCCCCCTCTCCGACGAGGCCGATCTGGGAATTGATGGAACGATTATGAAGACGGTGAACGGGTTCCCCCACACCCTCAAGCCCGCCCGCCTCGCGCAGGCTCCCCCCACTCGCCCTGCCAGCGTTCATCTTCCCCTTTTTTCCACCTCCCCCTCTTTCCTTCCCTTACCCACTTCTGCCGCCCTCGCCGTGCTACACCTCGCTCCGAAGCGGCAAGGTCCGTGCCGAGGTGCCGAGCAGGGCCAGGGTCGCACCGTTGAGAAACAGTTCAATTCCCACGAACAGCCCGATGACCCACAGCCCGGTCAATGGCCACTGCTGCCAGATGGCGATGCCCAGGACCAGGGAGATCAGGCCATGCAGAAGAAGCCAACCCCAGTGCGGTGGACGCACGGCCAACGCGGCGACCGAGCGGAACAGGCCGGCGAGAATCAGGAACATCGCCACCAGAAGCGTCAACGTGACGGCAGCAGCAAGTGGGTTGGCGACGATCATGAACCCAACCACGGCGTAGAGAATGCCGACCGTCAGGTCGATGAAAAAGGCGCTCCACCGCTCCTGCCAGAACGCGTAGACCGCCTCCAACACCCCGCCGATGATCAGCAGCCACCCGAAGACCAGAACCGACACCAACGTCATGGCGACGGCCGAGCTGATGGCAATGGCCCCGAGGATCATCAAGACAATCCCGAGCCCCAGGAACCAACCCCAGGTGCTGTGCAAGTGCTCCATGGCAGCCGCGCTGCCCAACGGTGAACGAAAGCCTGCAGTAGCCATGAGAAAGACCTCCTCGTGAGAGAATGATGAGATGTGCCGCGTGCCCTAACGAAGTATATGTCCGGCGGGATATCAGGAACCGTCTGAGCAGCCTCCTCCGTGTTCCCCTAGCTCACCTGGATGCGCTGTGAGACACAAAGCCCAAGAACGCCATCCTGACCGGCCGGCGAAGCCCTCTCACGCGGAGTCGCGGGAACGAGTGATCCCCCCATTCTCTGTGGCATTCGGTCGTCTCGGTCGCCAAAACGCCCTGAAAAAAACGCTTGAAATTGGGCCAGCCGATCGCGTAGACTCCACGACGATGCCTGGGCATTTCGCCAAGGCGTCCCTTGAACAACTGCGGAAATTCGCGAGATGACAAAATGTCGGCACCCTGCCGCTGCCCACCACTTCCCCCGAAAGATGTTCCCGGACTTCAACCGTCAACGGAACTCATTGCGGCGAGGCAATAGACTACGCCCCACACAACTACCCCGGACAGTTCCTCCCCCGATCACCCGCCAGGAATTTTTCCCCAGAGAAATTTTCAGACTGTTGATGAAACACTTCCCCCCGCTGTTCTCCTGCTTCGCGTTCCACGCTCCCCTTCCGCCTCTCCCCTCACTCCGGCCGATACCAAAGCGACTGCCAATACGCCCGGTCCAACGCATACGGATCGACCGGCGTACCGTCTGCATGGTCAGCCGGCAGGATTCCGTAGTGACGCATCTCGCGGAGATACTCGGGCCGAGGCAGGAAGCCGGGCATGTCAAACCGTTTGATCGCCGCAAGGTATTCCTTGCCCGCAGCGACCATCGCCAGGAGTGTGCGGTAGTCGGGATCATCGGCGTTCGGGAAGACCTCGGCCGGCTCGCCGCGTTCGGTGCGGCAAAGGCCCAAGCCGCCGGACGACGCGGCCAACGGAGCGAGGAGAAGCAGCGACTTTTCCGGCCGACTCAGGTTGAACACGATGTGCCGGCTCAGCTTCAAGCGGGGGTCGGCAATGTCGAAACGCCAAAACGACAGGCCGCGTTCATCCGAAAACGACTGCGGCAGCACATCCTTCCCCTTATGACACGACGCACAGCGACGCCCGATCACTTCGGCCCCGGCCTTGGTGGTTGGCCAGTCCAGATCGGTGTTGACTGGCGAGTTCTGGAAATAGCCGCCGATCGAGCCGCATCCCAAGGCCGCGTAGGTGCCAGGATACGGAGCGCCGACCTCGATCCAAAGCCGAAGCATTTTCTTGTCATGCTCGCTGGCGGTGACGCCGTAGTGCGAACCGTCCAGCATCGTCAGAATCCGGCTGGCCGCGGACCCCAAGGTCCGCGGGGCATGGTTGCTTTTGGGTTCGTTGCGGTTGTCGTTGAAGAGCCGCTTGATGGTCATCGTGAAATAGGCGTGCGAGAACATTGGTCCCCGGTCGCCGGCCAGAAGGACCCGGCCCGCATAGGGACCGCCCCGGGCCGTCTTGTCATAGCCGTGGCAGTCAACACACAGCCGGTTGAGAATCGGCTGGACATCACGGGGGAAGTCGAACACATCGGGGCAATCGTCGATCGGCTCAATCCGGCTCGGCCGACGGCGCAGAGCCATCTGGCCGCCTGGGGGCAGGATCGTCTCGGTCCGCCGCTCGTGGCAGCCGACGCAACCGGTCGTCTCGCCCGGCTGGACGGTCAAGAAGCTCTGCATCCGCTTGACAGCCATGTCGTTCTCGTCCAACGCTACAAAGAACAACGCCCGCAAAGCCGGCACTTCCAGATAGGCCGACCCGTCGGGCTCGACCGGCACGGTCCCCACGACACGTTCCAAGGTGAACGAGCCGCCGTAGGTCAACGGATCCATGCCGCCGGTGTAGTTGATCGGCTTGGGAAGCGTTTCCAGCACGAGCAGCTTCTTGATCTCGCCCCGCCGGACCCCCTCCATGTTCCGCCCCCGGTAAACGTCGACCAGCATCAGCCGGCCCGTGGCCAGACGTTTGTCGGTCCGATCGGGAATGATCCGCTCGCGCGGTCGAACGATCAGCGGACGCGGCTCGTGGCATTCCAAGCCGGCAGCCTCTTCGTCCGGCGTGCAGCGATACAATACGTCTGTCTCCCCTTTCTCATTCATGACCACGATTTCCCGGTTCCGCGCGGCCAGAAACAGGTCTTCGGAAAAAGCCCACGGATCGCGGTAGCTTGCGTCGTGGCTGATCGCCCGGGCGAACGACGGCTCGTTCGGCCCGCGGCGTGGATCGACCACGGTGAGCGTGCCGACATGCTCGCGCTGGCCATGGCCCGGCGAGAAGATGGCCACGACTCTACGCGAGTCGGGAATCGGCTTGGCGTCAATCATCAACGTGCCCGGCTGCAGGTTGCCAAAGTAGACCATCTGCCCTGTGCCGTCCGGGTTGGTCGTCCAGAGATGGTGATAATCGACCTGCGAGCGGTCCACATACTCCCAACGCTGATAGAGCACACGTCCGTCCGGCAAGACCCACGGCGTGTTGTCGTGCTCGATGTTGGCCGAAATCGCCCGAAGATTCTTGCCGTCGCCGTCGCAGCGGTGGAGCACGGCCACCTTCGTCAACCAGCAGTTGACCCACCGCTTGCAACGGCTGGACACGAAGACAATGTCGCCGCACGGCAGATAGGTCGGCTCGATGTCGTCGTAAGGCCCGTCGGTAAGCTGGCGCAGACCGGTGCCGTCGACGTTGACCTCGTAGAGATGGTAGTAAGGCGTGCCGCCCGGCCGATAGGAGAACAGAATCTTTTGGGCATCGTAGTGGACCACCGGATCGCGCACCGCGCCGGTGCTATCTTCCAGCAAGACGGTCAGCTTGCCGGTCTTCACGTTCAGCCGGCAGAGCTTGCCCCCGTCGCCGTAGGTTTTACGGTCTTCACTATCAGCATAGTAGCTGAAGTTGGCGTACCAATGGCCATCCTTGCCGGGCTGGCGCAAGGCAAACACGATCTCCTCCACCCCGCTAGCCTGAAACACCGCAGCCATCCGCCGTCCCGCTTCGGTCTCCTCCTGAACCCGGCGCAGGGCTGCGGCCCGTTGCCTTGCCGCCAGTGCTTGGGCCGCCGGACCCGTACAGCGGATTTCCCAGATCGAGAACAGCCCGTATGGCCCCGGCTTCTGGCAGAGCACCCGAAGGTAGCGCCCCTGACCGCCCAGCCCCTTCAAGGTCTCCGTCCCGCCACGGCCGCCGGTCTTCTCGTACACCGTTTGCCAGGTCTTCGCATCGGCCGACACCTCGATCCGATACTCGGCCGCATAGGCTGCCTCCCAGACGATCGTCATCTGGTCCACCGCGACCGGTTGCCCGAAATCCACTTGCAGCCATTCCGGCTGCCCCTGAAAACCACGGCTCGCCCAACGGGTGTTGGAGTTGCCATCAACCGCCGCCGGTGGGAGATAGGCTTGCGAATGGATCGAAGAGGCTGTGACGAACGCCCCCTCGTCCTCAGCCGCAAGCACCAGACCGGTCCAGCCAACCAGGCCAATCCCCCCCAGCAACCACGCCACCACAGCCGATTGTGTCTTATGCATCAGGCAGGCTCCGCTTGGCAAGGTCGCACCGTAGTCCACCACGGCGCAGCGAACACGGTAGGAGCCTTCATGATAACACACGAGAGCTGGGGAAACAAAAGGTCTCGACGCTCACAGGACATTGTCAAGATAACGCTCCAAGAGGACGGCCGCCACGGAAAGGAACAAGAATATCGCCCCGAGAGGCTGCCACACGGTTCCTGGCACGCTAAAATGAACATCCTGCGGCTTTTGGAGAGTTCCCACCGGCCTAACCACACCCACAAGAGCTCCATCCCATGAAACGCACGCTGTTCCTTGGCGTCTGGCTGCTGCTTGTTTCCACCGCTTCGGCCGCCGAGCCCTCGCGGCTCTTCGTGGCCCCCAACGGCAACGACCAGTGGTCGGGGCAGTCGGCCGAGCCCAACGCCCAACAGACCGACGGCCCGTTGGCCACGCTCGAAGGGGCCCGCAATGCGATTCGCAAGATCAAACAGCAGGGCCTCCCCGCTGGCGGAGTCGTGGTCGAGGTGCTGGCCGGCCGCTACGAACTGAGCTGCCCCGTCGAGTTGACCGCCGAAGACTCCGGCACGGCCGAAGCACCGATCGTCTATCGCGCCCGGCCGGGCGACACGGTGCGGCTCAGCGGTGGACAGCTCCTCACGGACTGGACGCCGGTAACCGACGAGGCCGTGCTCGCACGTCTCCCCCAGGCCGCGCGCAACAAAGTCATCCAGACGAATCTCCGCGCCAAAGGGATCACCGAGTACGGCGACCTGGGACTCGACGCCGCTTGGGAACTGCAAGTCCAGTTGGCCCGCGTCGACAACCAGGCAGAAGACGCCATGGGAAGCACCTATGCCAGCGTCGGCAAGACAGTCCAGCCGCGTCTGGAGGTCTTCTTCAACGATGTGCCGATGCAGATCTCCCGGGGACCGAACGAAGGCTTCTTGACCATCGAAGCCGTGCTCGGCCAGACGCCGATCGAGGTGCGCGGCGTCAAGGGCTGTAAGGAAGGCATCTTCTCGTACCAGGGTGACTGGCCCGAGCGCTGGGTCGGCGAAAAAGACGCCTGGGTCCAGGGCTACTGGTTCCGCGACTGGGCCATGCAATGCCACAAGATCGAGTCGCTTGATATCCAGCGACACGTCATCTCCGTGGCCCCGCCCTACCACGGTTACGGCTATCGCAAGGGGCAGTGGTTCTATGGGTTCAATATGCTCGTCGAACTCGACATGCCCGGCGAGTGGTACATCGACCGCGAGGCGGGAATCCTCTACCTCTGGCCCCCGGTCACCGGCTCGCCGGGCCGCGTGGAAGTCTCCATGGCCCCAGGGCTTTTGACCCTGACCGACACTTCCCACGTCACCCTCCACGGCCTACTCTTCGAAGCGGCCCGAGGGACGGCGGTCGCAATCCGCGGGGGAGAAGCCTGTCGTATCGAGGCCTGCACCTTCCGCAACCTGGGCAATCATGCCGTGACGGTCGTCGACGGACGCAACCACGGTGTGGTCGGCTGCGATATGTACGGCATGGGCGGCGGCGGGATCTATCTCGTCGGCGGCGATCGCAAGGCCCTCATCCCCTCGGGCCACTACGCCGAAAACAACCATATCCATCACTTCGCACGCTGGGACCGCATGTATCGGCCGGGCCTCATGCTCAGCGGGGTCGGTGCCCGGGCTTCCCACAACCTGATCCACGACGCTCCGCATGCAGCGATTCTCTTCGGCGGCAACGACCACCGTTTCGAGTTCAACGAGATCCACAGCGTCTGCTACGAGTCGCACGACTGCGGCGCGATTTACGCCGGGCGCAGTTGGACCTTTCGCGGTCATGTGATCCAATACAACTACCTCCACCATCTCTGCGGCAAAGAGGGCGGCCCCTGCAACGGCATCTATCTGGACGATCTGTTCTCTTCAGCCGTCGTCCAGGGTAACGTCTTCTACCAGGTCCTGCGGCCGGTGTTTCTCGGCGGAGGGCGAGACAACATCATCCAGAACAACATTTTCGTCGACTGTCCCAAAGCGATCCACCTCGACGACCGGGCTCTCAAATGGTCTGGCCCGCATGCCGATGGCCGGATCAAGGAAGCCCGAGAAAAGGGCACCATCGGCGGCATTCGCTTCAAGGAACCGCCCTTTAGCACACGCTACCCCCAACTGCTCACCTTGCTCGACGACGAGCCGAAGAAGCCCAAGGGGAACGTCGTCCGCCGCAACATCTTCTGGCAGGGCGCGGCCGAAAACCTCCGCCGTGTGGCGGCCGGGGCGCCGATCACGGAGACTTGGTGGGATAATATCACGCCCAGTGTCCGCTCTCTGGTCACGCTGGAAGACAACCTGATCAACGTCGACCCACGGTTTGTCGACGAGAAGGCCGGCAATTTCCAACTCCGCGACGACTCGCCCGCCTGGAAACTCGGGTTCGAGCGCATTCCTGTGGAAAAGATTGGCCTCTATCAAGATGCCAACCGCGCCAGTTGGCCGGTCTCCCATCCGATCCGCCCGATGCCGCAACCCACGGCCCCATAACAGCACTTCTCAGTAGACATTGCCACCCAGTGTTCATCGATTCGACTTCACTAATCTGAGGAGCAATAGTTACGGCAGACTGTCGTCCGGGGTGGCACGGTATTGGGAGGGCGTCATGCCGTACTGCGCCGTAAAAGCGTGGTGAAAGTGGCTCGAATCGGTAAACCCCAAGTTCTTGGCAATGCTCTTGATTGACGACTGACTGAATTTCAGGAGCCGCGCCGCCTGGGCGATTCGCGAGCGGAGCGCGAAATCGGCGTAGCTGAAGCCGGTCATCTGTTTGAACACGCGATCAAACGTGCTCCGCGACATGTGGCACGCACGCGCCGCCTCCACGGCCGACACTCGGCGCACGGGCGACTCTTCGATCAGTTTCAACGCCGCACGAATCCGGGTGACGTCGGTCGGGTTGCTCCACGGCGGCGACTCCGAGGCAGCGGGCGGCGCAACCGCTTT
Organism: uncultured Planctomycetaceae bacterium; assembly: GCA_964558295.1. Taxonomy (GTDB): domain Bacteria; phylum Planctomycetota; class Planctomycetia; order Pirellulales; family Thermoguttaceae; genus JBDKTH01. The sequence continues at coordinate 8,227 of CAZLDQ010000074.1, forward strand.
CCCAATTGCATCCAAAAACCGCATCAAGTCGATAAACGCTTCGCCCGGCGTCACCGGCTTGCAGTACTTGTCGGCCAGTTCGCGTCCCATCGCCACCAGCGAGCGGCGGAACACCTGCGTGGCCCCAATCGGTTCCCAACGTGACGGACTGCGAAACACGGCCGACGGATCGAACCCCTTGAGGTTCGGCATTTGGGAGAACAGCGAGGGGAGGAAGTCGAACCGGAACTCGACCAGCTTCTCGCTCACCACACGCCAGCGATGGGCTTCAAGCGACCCACAGGCCCAGGCTTGCCCAACCCCCAACGGTTGCCAGCCGCGACCGAAATTGCATTCCAATCGTCCTTCCAGAACCACAGCCGCCTGAAGCGCCAGATGCATGTGGCCGTAGATCCTTCCGTCGCGGGAAAGCCGCGTCAGCGAGCCGCGCACCGGCTCGTCCGGCGTCAGCCCCAAGTCGACCAGCGCCAACGTGGCCACTTCCTGCTGGTTGGGCAGCGGGATGAACCACGTCTCCTCGGAATCCCGTTTCTTGAGCTTGGTCACAGCGGCAACTCGCACGGTCCCACCTCCATGAGGAAATTCTACAACACGACAACCACTTCTTACAACGGTTTTCCCTTGTCGAACGCCCAGCCATACGCCAAGATCACCAGAAGGCCCCAACGGACGGTCCAGAGGGCCTTTCCGCAACCGATTCCTACCCCATGAACCCAGTGGAGAAAGCACCATGCGTCTTCCAACCCCGTTGCTGGCCGCCATCGTCGCTGTGTTCCCCATAACCCCCGCCTGGGCAGCCGATGCGGTAAAGCCAGACGATGCCCTAAGTCCCACCGACAGCCCGATCCGCCTGTTCAACGGCAAGAATCTGGACGGATTCTACACCTGGCTCAAGGACGCCAAATATGAAGACCCACGCCGCGTCTTCACGGTCGAAAATGGACTGCTCCACATCTCCGGCGACGGTCTGGGCTACCTCTGCACCAAGAACCGCTACAAGAACTACCATCTGGTCATCGAATTCCGCTGGGGCGAGCGCACCTGGGGTAACCGCGTGGAGCGTGCCCGCGACTCGGGAATCATCGTCCACTGCGTCGAGCCTGACGGCAGCTACGGTCAGACCTTCATGGCAGGCATCGAAGCCCAGATGATCGAAGGGGGCGTGGGCGACTTTATTGTCGTCCCCGGCAAACGGACGGACGGCAGTAAGATCGATGTTGCCCTCACCGCCCACGTGACTAAGGACCGCGACGGCGAAACCGTTTGGAATCGAGAGGGCGAGTTGAAAACGCTCCATTCCGGGCGCATCAACTGGTTCGGCCGCGACCCCGACTGGGCCGACGTGCGCGGCTTCCGCGGCAAGAACGATGTGGAAAGCCCCGGGCAAGAGTGGACCCGCCTGGAAGTGATCTGCGACGGCGGCCGCATCACCCAAGTGGTCAACGGCGTGGTCGTGAACGAAGGTTTCGATGCCGTTCCCTCCTCCGGCAAGATCCTCCTCCAGACCGAACTGGCCGAGCTCTTTGTGCGTCGTTACGAGCTCTATCCCCTCGGCAAGGCCCCCAAGTTCGCCCGCTAACCGACCGCAACCAGCGGTGCGAGGCTGCCGTGTACCGATTCCGGCCGAACGCTTCGGCGAAGGGCTATTCGATTCCCAAGTGACGCTGCATCTCTTCCAGCGAGATGCCTTTCGTTTCCGGCAGGAAACGCCAGACGAGGACAAACTGCAGGAACATCATCGCAGAGAAGAAGATAAACGGTGCGCTGCGGGAAACGTAGTCCACAATCACGGGGAAGGAGTAATTGATCAGCGCGCACCAAGCCCAGTGGGTAAAACTGCCTAGGGCCTGGCCGCGGGCACGCACGCGGTTGGGAAAAATCTCGCTGATGAAGACCCAGATCACCGCCCCTTGCGAGAAGGCGAAGAAGGCGATGAAGCTGATCAGACCACCCAGGACTAGACGGCCAACCATCCATTCATACGACTTCGGCACCTGGCCGGCGGCCATCTGGTCGGCCAAGTGGAAGGCATAGGCGGTAGCGGCCAGACAGATCGTCAGTCCGACGGCGCCGACCAAGAGCAGCCTCTTGCGGCCAAAGTGGTCGATGATCGCCATGCCGACGACAGTAAAAATCAGGTTTGTCAGGCCGATGATCACCGATTGGGCCAAGGCGCTGGTTCGCTCGGCGCCGGCCATCTGGAAAATCTCGGCGCTGTAGTAAAGCACTGCGTTAATGCCGGCCAACTGGTTGAACGAAGCAACCATGAAGGCCAAGAGGATCGGCCGGAGATACTTGCGGCGGAAGAACGGCTCTTTGGTCGAGACGGTCTCTTCGTGGAGCGACTCGACAATCTCGCGGAGCACGCCCTGGGGGTCGTCGATGCCCAGTCTCACCAGGATGTCCAAGGCCTCGTCGCGCCGATGCTGTTTGACCAGCCACCGGGGGCTTTCCGGGATCGGCAGGATACAGAACAGGAACAAGCCGGCCGGCAAGGCCTCGATCCCGAGCATCCAACGCCAAGTCGTCTGGTCCATGACTGCCACGCCATTGACCGTATGAGTCATCAGTGCGGCAATGATATAGTTCGAGATGTTGGCGACCAAGAGGCCGAATACGATATTGAATTGGCTCATGGCCACCAGACGACCACGAACCCACGGTGGCGAGATTTCGGCGATGTACATCGGCGAAACCACCGACGCCCCACCGACCCCCAACCCGCCGATGAAACGGAAAATCAACAGCGAGTACCAATCCCAGGCAAAGGCGCACCCCACGGCCGACACGAAGTAGAGCACGCCGAGCACCATGAGGATCGGCTTGCGCCCGATCCATTCGGCCGGCTTACCGGAAATCAACGAGCCGATAACCGTGCCGATCAATGCGCTGGCTACGGTGAAGCCGAGCTGAGGAGACGTGAGATCAAAGAGCTCACGCAACTGTTCTGTGGTTCCGGAGATCACCACGGTGTCGAAGCCAAACAGGAAGCTGCCCACGGTGGCCACCAGGGTGCTCCCGAGCAAATAGCGATTGACTCCCAGGCTTGGCTTCAGATCTTGCTTCATGATCGGCTCGCTTTCTTCTTCTCCTGACCTACTATGTCAGCGTATCGTAGCCCTGGCGTCCATGAGATTTGTTGTCTTTCTCTTGAGAATCCTTGCGCACGCGGCCACGACGGGGAACATTCGATAAGATGTCAACTTGCTCAATCGTGGGAAACGGCACGGATTAGGAACGCCCTTCGTGGCGTTCCGGAGGCCAGGGTAACCCTGAGTATCTTGCGTCCTCGCTTGGAACATCCCAGAGGACGCTCCCTCCCTTGTGAATCGCCGTCCTCCCAAAATCACGCAAGGTCATTCAGGTTACCCGAACCGGCACCCCGGCCGCCCGGAAACTGTCGGTGGCAGGGCGAACCGGCTGCGACTCGTCCCACTCCGGTTGGAACGTCCTCCCGCAAGAGGCGTACTTGCCGCCTGCAGCCCGATTGTAGGGTAACAGGTCGACGCGTACCAAACCAGGGAGCGCAGCCGCCCGATGGGCGATGGCCGTCAGGTTTTCCGGGGTATCCGTCACCCCCGGTACCAGCGGCACACGGATCACGCAGGGGGTCGCAAGCGTGGCCAGACGGTTCAGGTTTCGGAGAATCAGACTGTTGTCCTGGCCCGTGTAGTGACGGTGCTTCGCCGGGTCCATCAGTTTCAAATCAAAGTAGACCAAATCCACACGCTCCGCGAGCCTCGCAAAGGCCTCTTCCTCGCCAAACCCCGAGGTGTCCAGAACCACGTGGAGCGGTGGAAGGCGATCGAGGACCTCGGCCACGAATGGTGCTTGAAAAAGCGGCTCTCCGCCGGAGAAAGTCACGCCCCCCTCTCCAGCACGTAAGACGTCAGCCTGACCGGCCAGGAGCGAGGCCAACGCGTCCGCCGTATACTCCTGGCCGGCCAAACGTGGACCGGATGGGGTGTGGAGGACCTCGGGATGGGGGGAGAGGCCTTCCGGATTATGGCACCACGCACACCGCAGTGGACATCCCTTGAGAAACACCGTCGTGCGCAATCCAGGCCCATCGTGAATCGTGAACTCGCGGATATCGAACACGATTCCGGTCGGCATCCGACACTCCCGACTACTCTGACGCCCTCTCGGCAAGAGAGACTGATCACCACAAGGACTTAACACGACCCGTTTGCTGTCGTTGACTCCACACTCCCGTCTGTCACAGCGAACATGTGGCGTGCGATGACGTGGTTCTGGTAGGGTTCTTCCAACTCACAGAAATACCCGCTCCACCCCCAGACGCGAACGATCAGGTTGCGATGGCGCTCGGGGTGCCGCTTGGCGTCATGAAGTTTGGCCACATTGACCGTGTTGAGTTGAAGCTGTTGGCAGCCGAGCAGGGCGAAAGTGCGCACGAGCAGGGCCACTTTGCGCAGGGCCTCGGCGTCAGCGAACACGGCGTCCGACAGTTCCAAGGTGATCGGCCCTCCGTTGCAGACTCGCCGGTAATCGATCTTGCTAAAGCTTTGCAGGACGCTGATCGGTCCGCGGATGCGAACGCCCGGCGAGGGGGCCAGATTGGCACTAAAGTAATCGCCCGCCTGACGGCCGTCCGCCATCGCGCCGACCCACGGCTCGCGCATGCCGGGATGTCCCGCAGCCAGCCAGACATAGTACATGGCCGAACCCGAACCAGGCCGAACGATCCCTCCCCGACCGTTGCCTCCCACGGCTTTGCACGCCTCGGCGAAGCGGTCGAACAGGGCCACCAACATGGCATCAGCTTCCGCGTCATGGTTGCCGACTTTCGGGGCCTCCAAGAGCTTGCGACGCAACGACTCGTGTCCGACGAAATTCGCATCCATCGCGGCCAACAGCTCGGCCGGAGCAATCGACTGCTCAGTGAACACCACCCGCTGCACGGCCGCCAGGGCGTCGGCCGCGTTCGCCGAGCAGGCGCCGTGGACTCCGAAATTGTTGTACTTCAACCCTAACGACAGATCACGTCCCGACTCCAGACAGCCATCCATCAACACGGAGTAATAGGGAGCCGGCGGCAGCAACAACCGGCGATAGGCCGCGACCGCCGTCTCGACCTGCTTGTTCATCTCCACTGTCACCCGTTGGAGGATCGACGCAAAATCCTCGCCTGCCGCCAAGCCGGCGCGAATCGCCGCGTCGACAGCCGCCGGCATGGAAACCGCGCCGATGTTGACCACTTCCATCCCTTTGCCCGGGATGATGAACTCCCAGCAAGCGGCCACCGTGTAATCCCGGGCGTCTTCCAAGTCGTACCCATGAGCCACGAGCGCCGGAATGACCACCTCGTCGTTGGAGTATTGCGGAAATCCCAGTCCCTGGGCGGTTAGTTCAGCCGCCAAGGTAAGCAATTCCAAATCAGTATCCTTGGTAATCCGCAAGTTGATCTTCGGATCGATCATGGCCACGTCGCGGGCAGCCCGAAGGGCCATCCAGGTCAGCGGATTGATGCCGCTTTCGCCGCTGCGCGTGACGCCGCCGAGCATGAGTGACTGGCCATTGTCTCCCTGCTGCACGCCAGGGTAGAGATCCGAATCGCGGTTCATCGCGATGAAAAACTCGGCCAACAGTTCTTCCGCACGCGTCTGGTCGAGCCGGCCTTCGCGGAAATCGGCTTCCAGATACGGCCACATGTACTGGTCAAAGCGTCCCAGGCCGACGTGATAATGCCCACTCAACCATGTCACAGCGTGCATCAGTCGCAACGACTGGAGCGCCTCATGGAACGTGCGCGGCGCATGGGCGGGAACGTGATCGAAAATCGCCGCGAGGTCCTTGCGGCCTTGCCTGCGTGCCGCCTCGGCATAGCGATGTGCCAAGTCAAGGACCGCATCGATCGTCTCCACGGCAGCGGCCAAAAACTCCACCGCCTCCGGATCGTCGCTCAGCCGGGCCGCCGTGGCCGTGGCCACCGCACGGCGGGCCAGCAGGCCTTGCGAGAGGACGTGTCCCCAATCCGCGCAGATGTTGCTGATCGGTCCCAATTCATGGACAGTGCGTCCGGCCGTAAGTCGCTTCCAGTCGTCCTCGCTATAGATCGGCGGGACGCGTGGAAGAGTGCGGGTGAACGCGATCTGCTGGTCGTCGTCAATAACCGGCTGTTCCGCCTCACACATCCGACAGGTCAGCCGCGCCGCCCGGCGCGGCCAGGAGAGCTGTTGGGTCTCGCACTCGCTAAGCACATCCGGGGTCGTTGTCTGGCGACGAGTTGCGTGGATTCGCTCGCGAACTCGTCTGCGCATCGCTTCAAGCCGCTCGTTGAGCACCGCATCATCTCCCAAACATTCCGGTCTCGAGGCAAGCCCTCGCCTCAGTCCAGGTATCTACGATACCTCACGTTAAGCCGGAGGTCATTGAGAACCAGCGTCTTTTCCTTGAGACGCTTTGCGCAATGACATGTGTCGGCAGCCTGATGGGTTCTGACAAACGGCATCTGTGAGGAACACCCTCCACGGCATTCCGGGCGATGGAAACGATGGAATGCTTCGGTGGGCCCGGAACGCCACACAGGACGTTCCCTACAGAAACCGATCAGCGATCGTGGAAGAGGATTTGCTGGCGATACTGCCCTGGCGTCAAGCCGGTCATCCGTTTGAAGACAACGCTCATGTACTCGGGGTGAAAAAAGCCGGCCAACCGGGCGATCGATTCCAGCGAGAGATCCGTTTCAGCCAGGAGCTGCTGAACCCGCTTGAGTTGCACGAGGCGGATTTCAGCTTGCGGGGAATGGCCCACGTGCTTTCGGAACCGCCGTTCCAAAAGACTACGCGAGACCGAGACGTTGGCGACCACCTGCTCGACGGTCACGCCGTTGCAGGCGTTTTGGCGGATGAACGTCAACGCCGCGGCAACGTGGGGATCGTCAATCCGCGTAATATCGGTCGACTGGCGCGTAATCACCCCCAGCGGCGGAACAAGAACCTCCTCCGTCGAAACCTCGCTACCCTCGATCAACCGGTCCAGCAAGGCCGCGGCTTCGTAGCCGATCCGTTTCGGATGGGGAGCCACGCTCGACATCGGTGGGTCGCACAACTCGCACAAAACCTGTTCATTGTCGACCCCGACGACCGCCATCTCCTCGGGCACATTGATCTCCACTGTACGGCAGGCGTTGAGCACTTGCTGTCCACGCACATCATTGCAGGCCATCAGGCCAAGCGGCGTGGGCAACGAGCGGAGCCATCCGGCCAGTCGCTGCTGATCCTTATCCCACGCCGGTACGTGTGGCCCATGCCAAGGCGACTCGTAGACCGCACACTCATAACCCGCCTTGCGCACCATCTCGCGGAAGCCATCCCGGCGCCCGTCCGACCACGTCTCTTCGCTGAATCCACAAAAGGCGAAGTGGCGAAAACCTCGCTCCAAGAGGTGCTCGGCCCCCACCCGACCAATCGCCGCCATATCCGACACGATGCGGGGAAGCCCCAAACCGCCGCGGAGATCGTTCAGGTCTACAGCCGGGATCTTGCGCCGCAAAAACGCCCGGGCCAGCGCCGGCGTGGTTGAACGGCAGATGATGCCGTCCCAGGGGCGCTTCAAAAGCCAGGGGGGCGGCGGTGCCGGAAGTTCCCGCTGCTCCAAGAAGACGGACCACGGCCGGTGGGATCGCTGATACTGGGCGATCCCTTCGAGGATCTGTCGGCCATAAATGCCCGACATCTCGATAATCAACGCGACTCGTGGCCGCTCAACCATACGACACGCCCTTCGCTCCCCGCAGTGCTGTAGAATTGTGCCCAAGGGTCCATAATAACTACAACCCACCGAAGAGGCAACGGACGCCGTTTGGCGACTATCCTGCCCAACTGTTCAGCCACGTCACTTATGCCCGCGTGTCTGACGGCAATTCCCTCCATTTCGCTGCTATTTGACGGGGGTGCCCTTCTCAAACGTCAATCGCAGCGTGGCTTCACCCGAAGTCGTCCGGCGAAGGGTGGCGTAAACCATCGGACTGGCATCCGTCGACACCTTTTCGACGTCTGCGTCTTCCGCCGTGACTTTCGCCAAGGTAAACGACGCCGGCACGTGGAAGAACGCTGTGAGCGGGTCGTTTTCCACGAGCTTGAACGTACAGACGAGTTCTGCCCGATCTTTGTTCCACACGGTATCGAGCAACTCCACGCCCCCCTGCGACACGTGCCGATCCGTCGAGAGGTACTGGGGCCGGTCAAGACTCGCATGAACGGCCAGGAGCAGATTGGAGTGAGGTGCCAGCGACACTTCCACAACGTCACGTCGAGCGCCGAGGAACTTCTGGTTCCAGAAATCGTAGAGCAAGTATTCCTGGTTGCCGTCAAGTCCCAGTTCGGTGAAACACACTCGCAGCTTGGTCGGCTCCTCACCCCAGTTGAACAGCGAGACCACGTCCCAACTCCCAAACGGCCGGCGGATCTTCAGGTCCCACACGGGCCGCAAGCCGTTTAGGGGGGCGAGATCCATCGGGCGCACATCGCACACCGGCAGAGTCTGCTGTAAAAGTCGCATTCGTTCGGCCGGAAGCTTCGTCAACTTGTCGCCGAAAAACGTCAGTTGCCCTGGCAGGGCCACGACGGTCGTGGCCAGACGTGCGACATGGATCGGGGCAAACTCGCCGACCATCAACGTGTCGGGATCGTTGTACCAGACAATATTGTTCACGAACAGTTGGGCCTGCGTCACCTCGGCCTGGCTCAAGTAGTTGTGCCAGCCGGGCGTGTTGGGAAACTGGACGATGTCGCCGCCGAGCCGGGCCGCATCCGACCACTCGACTTCCGGCCCGGAGTAGTGCCCTTGACAGGCCAACAACACCCGATCCGGCCCAATCCCCCGCCGCAACGCCTCGATCCACTCCCCGTAGGGATTCTCGCACGGCTCGCGGAACGCGGCGCGCACCTCCGGCCGCTCGAAGAAATGAGCCGAATAGCCCGCGTTGCGTCCCGACATTCCGTCGGTCTTGAAGAACTCATAGCCCCACTCCAACGACATCGTGCGATGGGTGTCCTCGGTGTACTTCCGCACTGCGGCTTGCGATGGGTCGAGCACATAGAGCCCGTTCCAGTTTGTCATCGGTCGGCCGTCCGGATGATGGAGAAACCAGTCGCGATGGGCCTGATAAAAGGCCTCGTCGCCCGTGCCAAACGACACGGTCCACCGCCCCGGACGGAAGCCCAGTTGGCGAAGCTGATCCGCCAGCCATTTCATGCCGTGGGGAAACTCTTCGCGCGATGGCTCCAACGTCAGATTGCAGAACTTGCTGACCGGCAACCGCGGCGAATTGGCCTGCCATGACTCGATCGACCAGAACTCCAACCCAAACGGCTTCAAGCAGCGTGCGCCAACCCTTGCTTCGGCCAAGTTGTCGTCTTCGGTTGCTGGATCAAAGTAGATGTTCCAGGCCATCCAGCCCGTCGGTGCCTTTGGGCAACGTTTACGGTCGATCAAACGATATTTCGGCACGTAACGCGACCGATAGTAGTCGGGCAACAAATCGATGGTAATCGTCGAGGCATCCGGCTCCGCAATCTGGGCTGTCAGGCTCGCCCGGAAGCGAATCGTTCCGTCAGCCGCGGCTTCCTGCGTGGCAATCGTCCGTTTCCGCCCACCGAACTGCAACAGCATATCGCGCTCAGCGTCGAACAGCGAATCGTTCAGCCGGCTGTCGGCCGGTCCCGAGGCCATTTGGACCACAGTTCGTTCCCCGCCAAATCGCGTGCGGCAGGCGAACGCCCGAGAACCAAAACTCACTTCCGGCGTAAAACAGAGTTCACCCTCATAGGTATGCGGAGGACGATGCACCACGGTCAACGAAAGCCGCAACGTGTCGCCTTGGATTACGACATAGCCTTGTGCATCATTACGTGTGTCGACTACGGCCAGCCGCTTCGTCGCGAAATCTCGCGAGGGCTGGACGCTCCACACGCTCGGCTTACCCTTCTGGACGACCGTAAACGACAACCGACCCTGCAAACAGGTGCCCGAAGGCGCGTGCCGGCATTCCAAGACCGACGACTGCGGGTCAAACGAGGCATGCCACCCCTCAGGAACGTCCAGGATCACCTGGGCCGAGCTCGATTCAGCCCCCCAGGCCGCACCGGAGAGTAACAAAAAGCTGACGCTCAGCGTCCTCAGCAAGATACGACGGACAGTCGTGATGATCATCAGAGTGTCGTCTCCATATCCCTGTGGTTGTATGGTCATCGCGAATCGCAATAATCCGGGCATTGGACGATTCTAACCCAAGTGTTCCTCGGTTTCACCCGGAGTGCAAAGGATCTCAAAAGAAATACGCTCGTTCTCAAGAAATCTGGCCAATACGCGGCTGGAATAGGACATGGCCGTTCCGGCGCCCCCCGTAGAATCGTCCATCGGCTTGGTGGTGGATCACACCAAGGGGATTGAATCGAGGGGAGACGAGGCGGCCGTGGGACGCGTCGGAGCGGCGCGTGGGTTGGGCGGGCCAATGCGAGCAGCTCAAGCATCCTGCTTGGGACGTAGCCTAAGCATCTTGCTTGGGAAAGTCGAGCCATACCGGGCATTTCGCAAAGGTGAGCCGTCCTTCCCCCGTCAGTCCGCCTGGCAGGCAAAAAACCAACCCGTTGACGAAACGAGTTGTAGACTCGCAGAAATCACAATTCTGTCTCGTCCGCGTCTTAGTGACTGCCGATTGGCTGGCCGGAGGGAAGGGCCACGTGGTGCCGGATCACCTCGGCGAGTTCGCGGGGATCGGTGCGGTGGAGCCGTTCGAGGATCTGTTCCCAGCGGTAGGCGAAGCTGCCGGCCGGGTCGCGGGGGCGATGCTTGAAGAGGGTGTCGTATGCCCGTTTGCCCCGACGATATTCGTCCTGGATGCGGTAGAAGCGTTCGACAAACGCCTCGATGTAGGCCGTGGCAAATGCCTCGGGATTGGCGACGAACTTCAAACGCCGGTTGACGGGCGCGGCGTAGTCAGGAGCAAAACAGTGCAGGTCTTGAAGATAGTTGGTGAAGGTTCCCGTATGATCGGCCACCACGATATCAATCGGCAAGCCATGTTCGTCTTCGACCACGACTTCGTCGCCGTCGTCGAAGATCACGTTTTGTTCCAAGTCACAGCGGCCAACGATCATGTTCGGCGCTGCGGCCGCACCGAGCAACAGGGCAAACCGCGTGGCGAACTCGTCGTTGGAAAACTTGTAGAGGGGCATCTTGTCCGTGGCGATGCCGTGCACATAGTCGCGTTCGAAGTAGGTCGTCCAAATGGTAATCCCGTTGTAGTCTCGCCGCTTGCCGTAGTAGCGTTCGGGAATCCGGCGGGCGATGACGCGTGGCGGAAGATTCATGCCGACCTGGCGGCAGCCCAAGCGCCGATCCAGGATATACTCGGTGTATTCCTCGGACTGGATGATCGCGTCCAGGAGGTTCTTGCCTTCGTCGAGTCGCTCGCGCACCCCCCATTTCTGCATACGGATGATCTTGACGATTTCCTTAGCGCTGTCTCGCAGTTTGATCTCGGCGAGATAGACGTCGCGGCGTCCATCATAAGGGGGGCGGTAGGACAAGGACCCAATGACCCGGCCGACGTTCACATATTCGAGGTTGCCGTATTCGCGGATCAGGTTGAAGATGAACCCCCGCGATTTCTCCACCCATTGCCGAGCCTGCTCGGGATCGACCGGACATTCGATCCGTTCCTCAAACACCGAATCGAACAACAATTCCCCTTCGTCAATTCGCGCGCCGGGAAGCCACTCGATCTGCATGAAGAACTCGGAACTCAAGCCGAGAAGGACTTCTTCGGAGACCAGCTTTTCTTCCTGTCCAAGCAGGGCTGCAAACATGGCATTGCGCCACTCGACGTTGTCCAGGTCGTCACTCCGGAAGGGCGCCGGCACGGCTTCGCTAAACTGCTGCCGCAACCGCTGATGCGCGGCGCGCAGTGAAGGCCCGTGGAGTTGGGTAAAGTCGTAGGGAGCAAAGTCGCGTTTGGAAAAGCTCTTGTCGGCAGCAAAGAACGCCACTTCCGGATAGGCCTGACGGTTGCATTTGGCCGAGTAGGTCTGAATCTCTATGAGGTGGCGGCGCAACGATTCGTCGTCCAGGTCGCCCAGTTGGGCAAACTCCTGATAGGTCACCAGACGCGTGCCGGTCGTCGAACTGAAGTAGTAGATCTCCTTGCCGCCGATGGCAATCCGGGAATCGGCGATCATCTGTCGCATTTGTTCCGGAGAATGGGGCAAGGGACTAATGCGCCAACACTCGCCGCGTCGCTTGATCGCCTCGTGGACTTTGTCGTTAAGCACGTGGAGGAAACGGACTCGTTGCTTGGAGACCAGTTCCTGAAGCAGCTCGTCGGCCTTGAAGGCCAAGGACATTTTCCGCGGGTCGGGACGAATGAGGATTGTCTCCCCCTCGAAGACCAAATCCACGGCACTCTCCCACTCCACCGACCGCTGTTCACTGCTCAGCGGGCAAAGACCGTTTGCCTTGCGCTCTTGATCCAACAGCTCCAGATAGGCCTGCCGTTGGGTCGCATGAATCCCCGGCAACGTGACGATTGTATTGCTGTGGGGAAAAACCGTGCCGATCCGTGATTTGAGTCTCCCGCTGGCGTCCTTGGCTAGCGGATGCTCACCAATTAGTCTGGGCATCAAACAACCGCTCCTCATGACCGGCCACGCAGGATCTGCCCACGGCTGCGCAGCCTAGCCGGCTCCCAAGCGACTTGCCAGAGTCTTCAGACCAGGGACGTGTGTTGCCAAGCGCCGGGAGTGCTTGCTAAGGACCTTTTAGCTTACCATGCCACTCCCCGAGAGTCAACCCCCGCGGGGGTCCGGCACCCCACCACACTTCGACCTGGGCCTTGCGGGGTTCCCGCCGGTCGACAGGAGTGTTGTAAGCCGGCGTCAGCGAGATGATCGGTCGCCCGGGTTGGCGAAGATGCGGCGGCTGGAGTAGAATGTCGCCTCGTACGTTGGAACGTCTACGTATTGCAGGGGGGGCGAAGGAAAAGGGTGATGTCGGAGCAATTCGACGCGTACTACACTTGGCTGGCCATCCCGCCGCAAGAGCAGCCACCCAATCATTACCGCCTGCTAGGACTGGCGTTGTACGAAGACAACCCAGATGTGATTCAGCATGCGGCCGATCAACGGATGGGCTATCTGCGAACGTTTCAGACGGGCCAACGTGCGTCCTTCTCGCAGCGGCTGCTCAATGAAGTGGCCGCGGCCCGGCTCTGCCTGCTCCATCCGGTCCGCAAGGCGGCCTACGACGAGCGGTTGCGAGAGACGCTCGCCATGCAAGAGACACTCATCTCCGATACGCGGAGCGATACGAATCCCGACCTTTCTAGTTCAATGCCGCTGGCTGAGCCCGTCGAGCCGGATGGGGCGGTGCTCGACGAATATCTCTTGTTGGACCAATTGGGCCGTTCGCGGACCGGGCCAGTGTTCAAAGCCCGGCATCGCACGATGGGGCGGATCGTGGCGATCAAGCTCCTTTCGCTGGAAGCAATGACCCAACCGGACCAACTAGAACGCTTCCGCCGCAAGATCCAGATCCTCGGCCAGTTGAACCATCCCAATCTGGTCACAGCTTACGATGCGGGGCAGCGGGAAGGGATTTATTATCTGGTCATGGAGTACATCGACGGGCAAGATCTGCGGGCGCTGCTGCATCAGTACGGCCCATTCCCTTTGGACCGTGCGATAAACTATGTGGCCCAGGCCGCGGCCGGCCTGGGTTATGCCCATGCGCAGGGCGTCTTTCACCGCAACGTTAAACCGAACAATCTCCTGGTCGACCGCCAGGGGCTGGTGAAAGTGATCGGTCTGGGCGTCGCCCGGATTCACGCCGGCCCGCTCTTGACGGAGACCCAGGACTTGACGACGCGGGGACGTGTGGTAGGGACGGCCGACTACATGGCGCCGGAGCAAGCCCTCGACAGTCACGGGGTCGATGGCCGGGCCGACATCTACAGCCTCGGTTGCGTGCTGCACACAATCCTGACCGGCCAGCCTCCCTATCCAGCTCCAACCCCCTCGCGGCAACTGGCCGCCCATCGCGAGCAACCGATTCCCTCGCTTCGCGCCCGCCGTGGCGATGTTCCGCCCCAGCTGGACGCGGTCTTTCAAAAGATGCTTGCCAAACTCCCCGAGCAGCGATTTCAGACCATGCAGGAGGTTGTCACAGCCCTACTTGAGACGGCTGAACGATAAAGCCGTTTCACGCATCATGTCGATTTATGGTTTGACCAATTCGATGGTAATCTCGTTCTGGCCGGGCTTGATTTCGACCTGCTGGTTCTTGGGAACCATGCCGGCGTAGGGAGAGGGGACCGGCTTGTCCTCATACGACTTGGCCGCCGCGACGACAGGAAAGAAGGAGACGGTATGGATGCCGATAACGGCGCCATCGTTCGTTCCGTAGGTGGAGAGGAGAAACGTACCGTCCGCATTGACCTGACCGGAGGCCGGCTTTCCTTTGGACTGATTGGAGCCTCCGGCAACCTCGATCGGGCGCAGCGTTACCGAGCCGCCGTCGACGGCCTTGCCCTGGTAAAGGACTTTGCCCTTGACCGGAGCAATGGCAAAATCCCCGCCGCCACAGCCGGTCAACAAGGCCATCATCGCCGCCAGGCAAACACCTCGCATCCATCCTGCTCGCAAGTTCATTGTGGCTTCCTCGTCAACTCCTTCGGTAATGCGATTCGTTCCATATCGTGGGCCTACGGCATTGCCACGGGGTTACCATCGCGAATGTCGCCAAGCCGTTCGTAAAGCGTGGTGTCGATCGTCTCGGAAAGGAATCGCGTCGAGCCATCGCCCAACAAGAACATCGCTCCGCCCGGATGTTGACTACCATAGCTGTAGTCAGACCAACTGAGGCTGCCGATGTTGTTGGCGACAACACGGTTGTTGATGTAGCAGTTGGGGCCCGTGATTCGTGCCCACGAACAAATGCGCCATTGGCCGACCCCGTTGTTGTTACCACCGGCCCAAAGCGGAAACACACTGCTGATTGCTGAGGTGGTCACGTTGGCCGTGATGCTGACCTCCCCGACAACCAGCACGTTGCTGGTGCCGTCGGTGATTTCGGCCAGCGAGACGCAGTAGGTGTTGTAGTTATCTTGGGCGAGGCGAAAGGCGCCGGTTTGCGCTGTTTTGGACGGTGAGCTCCAAGAAAGGCCGCCGTTGTTGAATTGACTGACCCAGGGATTTTCGCCACCCAGGCATGCGCAATAGTTGGACTTGCCAAAGCCGTCGTTATCGGTCGAAGGAAGGACATCGCTAGGGCAAATGAACGCGTTGAGGACCGTCTTGGCGGCAACGCCCCTGGTT
Source organism: uncultured Planctomycetaceae bacterium (assembly GCA_964558295.1). GTDB lineage: Bacteria > Planctomycetota > Planctomycetia > Pirellulales > Thermoguttaceae > JBDKTH01. The sequence continues at coordinate 23,562 of CAZLDQ010000074.1, forward strand.
CCGCTCGGATTGCCGTGATTGCTCCCCACTTGGCTCCACCAGTTGTAGGAGTCGGTACTCGACGTAACCGGGTTCGGCAGCGTATGGGCTCCGGTGGGATCGGGGGGGACAGCGCCGTGCATCTCGCTATTGCTCCCTGTCTTGTAGTAGACCAGGGCTGCACCACCACTGCGAAGCGTGTCATACATCGCCTGCTGTTCGACAAACGGCAGGAGATAGGCACTCCAGGCGTAGTTGTCGTTGTCGTCGTCGGGCTGGCCCACGGGAAAGTGTTTGTAGACGTTCTCGAAGTTGTGCAGGGCCAAGCCGATCTGCTTAAGATTGTTGGAACACTGACTGCGACGTGCAGCTTCGCGGGCGGCTTGTACCGCCGGAAGAAGCAGGGCAATCAAGATCCCGATAATTGCAATGACTACCAACAGTTCAACGAGTGTGAAGCCACGACAAGCTTTCATGAGTGCCCTCCAAGGAATGGGAAATGAAGTTGAAAACTAACGCGAAACCGGAGGGTTCGCAGGCGGGTGTCCGGACGAAGCAAAACGCCAGACATTGAGGTATGCTGCATGCAGATAGTCTATCTACATCCCGATGATATTCGGTTCCGAAGCAATGTCAATACTTTGGAGGGGAAATGGAGTCGCTTGCGTTGTTTGGAAGTCGTTGCGATTGCTAGAGTTTGTTGAGCGGTAAAATCGCGATTCCCCGCAAAGGCAATCGGGGGGCTCGCGT
>CAZLDQ010000075.1:0-24024 GCA_964558295.1 uncultured Planctomycetaceae bacterium
CTCGCGCTTCCAGCGGATCCACATGTCAATGAGGTCCGGGGTGAACACGTCGCCGCGGAGGAGGAAATCATGGTCGGCACGCAGGGCCTTGAGCGCTTCGTCGAGCGCGCCGGGCGTGGTCGGCACCTTGGCCAGTTCTTCCGGCTCCAGGTCGTAGATGTCCTTGTCCAACGGCTCGCCCGGATCGATCTTGTTCTGAATGCCGTCGATCATCGCCATCAACATCGCGGAGAAGGCGAGGTACGGGTTGCAGCTCGGATCGGGGCAGCGGAACTCGAGCCGCTTGGCCTTGGGGCTCGGGCTGTACATGGGGATGCGGATCGAGGCGGAACGGTTGCGCTGCGAGTAGGCCAAGTTGACCGGGGCTTCGTAGCCGGGGACCAAACGCTTGTAGCTGTTGGTCGTCGGGTTGGCAAAGGCACAGATGGCCGGAGCGTGCTTCAAAAGACCACCGATTGCATAAAGGGCCATGTCCGTCAGCCCCGCGTAGCCGGAACCGGCGAACAACGGCTCGCCCCCTTTCCACAGCGACAGATGGCAGTGCATGCCGGACCCGTTGTCGCCAAACAGCGGCTTGGGCATGAACGTGACGAGCTTGTTGTGCTTGCGGGCAACGTTCTTGACGACGTACTTATACATCATCACCTTGTCGGCCATCGGCACCAACTCGTCGAACTTCATGTCGATTTCCGACTGGCCGCCGGTGGCCACTTCGTGGTGCTGGGCCTCGATGTCGATCCCGCAGTCGACCAAGGCCTGCATCATCGCGTTACGTAGGTCCATCAACTGGTCGGCTGGCGGAACGGGGAAGTAGCCTTCTTTGAACCGCAGCTTCGAGCCGAGGTTCGGGCCTTCCTCGCGACCACGGTTCCACTGGCCTTCGATGCTGTCCAGGAAGTAGTAGCCGCTGTTGGCCGTCTGGTCGAAGCGGATGTCGTCGAAGATAAAGAACTCGCACTCCGGACCCACATAGCAGGTGTCGGCAATGCCGGTGCTCTTCAGATAGTTCGTAGCTTTGCGGGCGACGTTGCGCGGGTCGCGCGAGTAGTCTTCACGGGTGATCGGGTCCTGGATATTGCAGATCATCGAAAGCGTGGGCAGTTCGCAGAACGGATCCAGGCTGGCCGTCTCCGGCTGGGGGACGATGAGCATGTCGCTCTCGTTGATCCGCTGCCAACCGCGGATGCTCGAACCGTCAAACCCCAGGCCGTCTTCAAACACATCCTCGGTGAGCTTACTGACCGGAATCGTGAAATGCTGCCACAATCCGGGGAAGTCCATAAACCGCAGGTCCACGGCTTTCACGTCCTTCTCCCGACACAACGCTAGTACTTCTCTTGGAGTCACAGGCTTCTCCTTTTCAGCAGATAAAACCACGGTCACGATGTTTCAAGGCAAATCAGCACACAGGTGTCAGTTAATCGCCGTGGAGCCGGTCTGCACGGCGAATTGTGACCGACTTTACGCAAACCGGATACCGTCCATGAGCCGCATGACGGGATGCCATGGCGCAAGATCTTTATAAACAATGGGTTGAGTATCTAAGAAAGTCACGCCCCCCTCTCTTGCGGAATCCTCTCTTGCCTGCTCTATGAGCAAGAGCTGAATGGTAAGTGGGCAGACAAGGGAGGAAAAATGAGACAACACAAGGGAAAGTGCTAGCAGTAATTACGCCTTCAGGGGGATGGCAAGCCATGCCCGAATGTTACATCCCCTCCCTCTCTCGTCGTGCAGTATGTCGGAGGGGATGAGGCGACGGGGGACTCGGCAGGTCGGAGGTCTCCGACAGGGAGGAGGCCGGCTTCTGCTCGGCCGGGGCGGGCCGGTCGCGGAGGACCAAGAAGGCCGGTACCAGGATGGTGCGGATCACGAAAGTATCCAAGAGGACGCCCAAGGCCAAAGCAAATCCCAACTCGTGCATCGCGCGCAAGGTCCCAGCGGTCATGGCGATGAAGGTGCCGGCCATAATCACCCCGCAACTGGTGATGATGCCGCCGGTCTGCGCCAGCGCGACGCGCACGCCTTCGCGTGCTCCTCGCACGCGCTGTTCCTCAAAGACCCGCGTGACCAGGTAAATGTTGTAGTCTTCGCCGACGGCAATGAGGATTACGAAGAGGAAGATCGGTACCTTCCAGTCCAATCCGTGAAAGGTGTCGCCGTAGAGCCAGGAGAAAAGGAACATGCACGTTCCGATGGTAACGAAATAGCCGAACAGCACGGAGAGAACCAGATACGATGACACCAACGGCCGGCCGATCAAGAGGAGCAGGACCCCAAGCACGGCGAGGGTCACCAATTGCTGGATGAGCGACTGATCGCTGGCTGTCACCGCCCGCAAATCGCGGATTCCTGCCGTGGTGCCACGGAAATAGAACGTGGTTCCATACCACGCGGAATGGGGATCTTCGGCGATTCGATGCAAGTAGTTTTCAAGGTGATCGAGGAGCCGGATGCTCTCGATCGAGAACGGGTCGTATTGGAAGACGAGGTCCAGCCGGGTGACCTTATCCAGATAGGGTTCGGCCTGAGCGAGGTAGGTATTCTTTGTGCGATGGTGGCTGCGGAGCACTCCTTTGCGCAATCCACTGAACAGTCCGAACTGGGTCGGCCGGTCGCCGAGGGGCTCGGCCAGGCTGCGTACGCTGATGATGGGCCGCAGGTTGTTTCCCTGGCTGTCACGGTATTCCAGTTGATGGAGTTGTTCGGCGAGTTGACCGATTTTCCGCCAGCGGTTGCTGCCGGTGGCGAATTGTCCGGTCTCTTGATGCGCCAGTACGGTTAGCGGCCCGATCTCCCCGGCGGCAAAGTATTGACGCAACAATCGCGTGCCATGGACACTTGGCCGTTGTTCCTGCAATTCGGCCAACAGATCGTAGGTCACTTGGACAGAGAGGCCGCGGTAGGCCAGCGGAGCGAGCAGCAAGAGGCTGACGACCATGATCAGCCCGGGACGGGTGACTACCTGTCCACTGAGCCATAGCCAGAATCCCGAGAGATGCGACGCGCCGTTTTCGGGCGATAACGCAGGTCGTTCCTCGGTGCGGAGACGATTCCGGGTTCGCAAGCCGAAGGGCCAGAAGACGGCCGCGCCGGTGGCCCGCAACAAGGCCGGCGCCAAGGTCATCGACGCGGCCAACGCCACCAGCAGGCACAAAGCAATCGCCGGACCGCTGTTGCGGAACTTGCCGAAATCAGCGAACGCCATGCAGCCCAGGCCGACGATCGTCGTCATCGCGCTGCCGACCAGCGCGTGGCTGACGTTAGCCAGAGAGAGGGCAATTGCCTCCCCAGGTGGCAAGCCGCGTTCGAGTTCCTCCCGATAGCGGGCAATCAAGAACAGGCAATAGTCGGTAATTGCTCCATAGAGAATCACGACCACGAAAATCCGAGTGGTCTTGAAGATCTTGAAATCGAACCAACCGAACTGCTGGCTCCCCAAGGCAATCAACGCCACCAGCCCTGTAGCCACCATCAGCGAGAGGAAGATCGTCGCCAGGGGGATGACCACCAAGCCCGGGGCACGATAGACGATCAAAAGGATCGCGACGACGAGCAGGCAGGTAGCCAATTCCGTATTGCGGATGCTCTCCTCGGCGGAGAAGAGCATGTCTGCGCCAATCGCCGCCGAGCCGGTGATTCCCAATTGCAGCCCTTGGGGAAAGCCCTGTTCGGTGCGGAGCGTCGCCAGCTTGCCGTAAAGATTTTTGACAAACGGCATGTTACCGATGGCCATGAACTCGCTCGGCAACTGGAGGACGATCAATGTGGCCTGTCCCTGGGGGCCGGGCTCGCTGAGCAACTTCTCGCCGATCACTGGAGTCTGATGACTCAACAGATCGACGATCGGCCCATCGTCCGAAGTGGGAGTGAACTCGTCAATGAGGCGGTCGACCAGAGCCAGATCGGCCGGTTGCAGGGGGCCGTGCGGACGGGCCACGACAAGCACCAGGTTGCTGCGGGAAAGCACCTCGGGAAAGGCCGCCTCCAGGAGCTTTTCCCCCTGGACACTCGACATCTGCGCCGGCAGGTAGGCAAAATCGCCGTCACAGGTCAGTTCTTCCCAACGCGGCGTGGTCGAGCGCACAACCACCACAAGCACTGCCCAGCCGAGCAGAACCCAGAGCCAATGGCGTGAAACAATGGTTCCCAGCGAGCCAAACATGAGGGGCCGATCAGTCTTCCGTACCGACCTCGAACCGCGACAGTGCAAAGCACACGCGTCCCGAAGCGTTACACAAGACAACACCGGGAGCGTGGCGACGCAGAGCCGAGACTATGGCGCCGTCCATCCTACCCGATGCGGCAATTCAACCTCAAGCCTTGCTTTCGGTCTGGCAGGCCGCAAAGTCAACGCCACCTTCGCACCTTCCGGAGAGGGCGGCCATCGGTCGCCACATGGAGCGGCGCGACGAAGGGCGAGGCCGTATGCTAGCGTTGGGCGACCAGTTGGTGAACGGCTTCCAGGGCGATGCCGAGCATCGGGTCGTCAGCGTCAGACGAGGCAGGAAGCGCGGCCGGTTGCCGTCCGAAGTCGTCGGTTCGAGCGGTCTTGTGAACCGTCAGATCGGGCTGGACCCCGATGCCCGCGAACGGATACCCCTTCGGCGAGTAGAACTTGGCGGTCGTCAACCGCAATCCGGCACCGGAGATCCCGAGGGGAAAGATTCCCTGCACGGACCCCTTGCCGTAGCTGCGTGTTCCGACGAGGGTACCGCGCCGATGATCACGGATTGCGCCGGCGAAAATCTCGGCAGCGCTGGCGCTGTCTTGATCGATAATCAGCACCAGCGGCATGCGCCACGTGCCTGGTTCGCGTGCGGAGTAGGTGAAGTCTTCTTGGGCGTTGCGTCCGCGGGTCGAGACGATGATGCCCCGTTCGACAAACTTGTCGGAGACTTCGACGGCGCTGATCAACAGCCCACCGGGGTTTCCTCGCAGGTCGATGATCAGGCTGCGCATTCCCTGACGATGGAGATTCCAAAGGGCCGTGTCCAGGTCACGACTGGTGGTTTTCTGGAAGCAGGTCAGTTTGAGATAGCCGACCCCCTGGATGCGGTCGATGATTCGCACGTCGTCAACGCTGGGGACTTCGACGCGCTCGCGATGGATGCGGACCTCGCGGGGTGTCTGCCCCGGACTCTCGACGATCAGGTCGGCGACACTGCCCACTTCGCCTTGGAGGAGGTTGGCGGCCTGATCGGTCGAGCAATCGCGTGTCTGTTTGCCATCGACGGCGAGGATTCGATCCCCGTCGCGCAGTCCGCCCTTCTGAGCGGGGCTGCCGGGGATGACCCGCACGATCAGCAGGCTGCCCTTGTCTGCCTTCAGTTCGATTCCGAGGCCGACGAAGTTTCCTTCGATCTGCGCGTAGATATCATTCAACTGGCCGGGAGTAAGGTAGCTGGAGTAGAGATCCAGGGCATTGGCGGCGCCACAGGCGTATTCCATGACCACATGGTTCTGCGGCAGGCCGATCCGCTGGGCGGCCATCGCCGCCACCAGCGACACGGCGGTGCGAGCGTCGTTACGATTCAGGATCGGCCGCGATCCCAGGGTGTGCCACACTTCCTGACGAAAACGGTCCAAGGCCAAGCTATCGGTATGGACGTGAGATTCTTTGAGGAAGGCGGGTTCGGACAGGGCAACTTCCAGAGCGTTGGTCCCCCGCTCCACCAGTTCTTTCCAATTCGGCGTCTCGACGTAGTGGGTCTGGAGTTTCAGCAAGACTTCCGAATAGAGGTCAAGGCTTTCGCTAAATGACAAGCGACCGAGCGTAGCGAGATAGCTGTTGTCGTTATAGCGACGAGCCACATCGTGATGCAGGCGGCTGAACTCGAAGCGTCGTTGGAGCGTCGGATCCGTGGGGAACTGACGGACCCCCTCTTCGTAAAGGCCGAGGGCTTCACTCCAGCGTCCCTGCTGTTCCAACTGATAGCCCTGACGCAAAAGATCGTCAACTTGCGCGGTCGCATTGATTGGAACCGGCGATTGCGCGAAGATCGCTTGAGACAGGAGGCCTGCCGCCAGCAGGAGACCGAGAAGCATACGGCTGGCGTAGAGAAGACCCTTTCGTCGCATAGTCATATCCGTCGGTGATATTGAATCGACGCCGACATCCCGCGGCGCGGCGTTGCGCATCGGATGAAGACCAGCTCACGCGAGCCGCGCTTCGAAACCACTCCGGTGGCAGACGCAAGTGAGGCGAGCTACTCAGGTGGGCACCGCAAGCCGCCAGGGCGGACTTCCGGCCACAGTCGAATATAGAACACAATTGGGCCTGCGTCAAAACAACCCCAAAAGCTCGGCGTCCGGTTATCTGCTACGATCCGCACGATCCCTCCTCCATCGCTTGCTTTAGGCCGCAAAACCCATGAGAAGCGATAAAATGCCGTCTATCGCTTTCAACGCTCGGCGCACTGGCGACAGTTGTAGGGGGTCTGCGGCGTCTCTCCTTACAATACGCACCCCAGACTATTTCGGCACAACCGCCCCGCAAACTCGGCATAACCAGACCAGTCCTCCATCCGGATTCGGCGTCGAACGGGATGTCGTCACGGAAGGCAGCGACGGCTTGGCGTGTTCCGCCAGTTCTTGAGAGGAGGGACATGCCGCCCAATGTCGAAAGCGGGATGCCGCAAGAAAACAACTGGGGGGCGCCGTCGGTACGGCCGCCCCCGTCAAAGCACTGTTCCTTCGAAGACGGGAGGTCCTGTGGGCCGCTAGACTTTCACCGGTTTGCGCTTGAGGATAGCACTGGTTTCCTGCTGGCACATGCGAAGCGCATCGCGTGCCAGTTCGCCGTCCAGAAGCGACGAGGGGGTGCCGGTCTTGATTGCACGCACGGCTTCGTTCAATTCATTGGGGAACGCATCGGGCATGTCGAAGGTACCGAGGTTCGGCGTGATCACTTTGCTGTCGTTCTTCCCCCCCTTGACGAGCACCGTCAGCGGCACGCCGCATTCGAAGTACATCGTGGCCTTTTCCAGATGGATCTCGTAGCCGTGGGTGAACGGACGCCCCTGTTGGTTGATCGTGCCGCTCGTGGCGCTGACCACCAGGGAGGGATCGTCGTAGAGGAACTGGCTGTTGAAGTACTCGGCCACTTCGCCGCGCATCCGGCCGACGCTTTGAACCTCTTTGGGCATGCCAAACAGCAACCGGATAAAGTGGGCATCGTGGATGTGGAGGTCAAGCATCGGGCCGCCGCAGACGTTCGGGCTGTAGAAGTCGCGGAGCCACACCGGGTCGGCGATCACCCGCTTGAAGTGCCCACCAAGCAGTCTGCCGTACTTCCCGCTGCAAACGGTTTTGTAGGCGAAGTTGTACTCGGGGACGAACGGCAATACATGGGCGATCATCAACATCTTGCCGGTTTGCCGGGCTACCTTGACCATCCGGTCGGCGTCGGCCAGCTTCAGGGCGATCGGCTTTTCGCACAACACATGCTTGCCGGCCTTCAACGCGGCGATGGCCACGTCGGCATGCCACGACGGCGGCAGGCAAACGTCCACCATGTCGAGATTCGGGTCGGCCAGCATCTCCTCCAACTCCGAGTAGCGACTGATTCCCGACAGGTCCACCTGGGTCCCCTGCGGCCCAAAATTCCCCTTGATCGACCGCCAGTCGCCAGCCAACCGGACCGGGTCCTTCTCGCAGATCGCCGCGACCTTCGCCCCGCGGACCTTCTGGTAGGCGTTGTAATGAATCATGCCCATGAAACCGAGACCCGCAATGCCGACTTTGATCATGATGGGTGTTCCTTGCTGGTGATTTGGAAAGTGGTAGGTGGTGAGTGGTACGCGGTACGCAGTACGCGGTACACAGTACACAGTACACGGTACGCAGTACACGGTAGTTGGTACGTGGTGGCTGGTGTTAGGGTAGCGGGTGACGAGGTGGAGTCAATCGTCCTTTGGTGAAAGCGAGTTTCTTAGGCCGTTGAGGAGGCGGCCAATCTCCGCGGCCGATGCCATAAGTGTTGACAGTGTGGCTGCCCGAAGGAAGCCTAACCGTTCCGCAATGACGAGTTGAGTCTCCAGTTCTCGCAGGGATCCATGGGCCATGGAGAGAAACCTTCGAAACTCCCGTCGCGACCTGCGTCCCTGCCCCTCCGCAATATTCGATGGAACCGAGACAGCCGCCCGTCGCATCTGACTCGTCAAGCCGTACAGTTCATCTCTTGGAAACCCCGTGGTAACCCGGTAAACCTCCTCAACGAGCGTAACCGCTTTCTGCCACACCCTTAGATCCCGATAGCTCCTCCCACCATATTCGCCCCCTTCAAACCTGCCAACCGGATATACCACATACCGCTTCCTGGGTCCCGTGTCCTGCGTCCTGTTTACTGTGTACCGCGTACTGTTTACCGCGGACCGCCTACTGCCTACTGCCGACTATCCTCTCAAACCGCTCATACGCCTCATCCCAAGCAGCCGTATTGCGCGGTTCGTATTCTTCGACGGCAAAGCTGTGGCGAATCACGTCGCGGGCTTCGGCGATGCTGCCGACGTCGCCGGCGGCAACGGCTTGCATCATCAGGTTACCGGTGGCGGTGGCTTCCACCGGGCCGGCCAGAACGCGGCGTCCGCAGGCATCGGCCGCGGCCTGGCAGAGCTGGCGGTTCTTCGTTCCGCCGCCGACGATGTGGATCGTCTCGATCCGGCCGCCGACCAGGTCTTCGCACATCCGGAGTACCTGACGGAACTTCATCGCCAGGCTGTCCAGGGCGCAGCGCAACACGGCGCCTTCGTTCTCGGGGACTGGCTGGCCGGTCTGCTGGGCGAAGCGGCAGATAGCCTCGGGCATGTCCGTCGGGGCCATGAACTCATGGGCATCGGGGTTGATGAACGACCGTAGCACCGGAGCGGCGGCGGAGAGTTGGTTGAGGTCTTCCCACTGCCAGTTGCGTCCCGCCTGGTTCCACGTGCGGCGGCACTCTTGGATCAGCCAGAGCCCGGTGATGTTCTTGAGCAATCGGATGGTATTTCCTACGCCGCCTTCATTGGTGAAGTTCAAGTGAAGGACCTGGTCGTTGACCACCGGCTTGGGCGACTCAACGCCCATCAGGGCCCAGGTGCCCAGGCTGAGGTAGCACCAGTCGGGCTTGGCCCCCGGGTGGCTGGCGGCCGGCACGGCCATCACGGCGCTGGCCGTATCATGGGTGCCGGGGAGGATCACGTTGGCCCGGGAGAGGCCCGCCTCTGCGGCCAATTGCCGACGCAGGCCGCCCAGATTGGTGCCCGGCTGAGCGATTGGGCCGAGGATTTCGGTGGGCAGGCCGAACTTGTCGAGCAGTTCCGTGGCCCAGCCTCCCTTGACCGGATTGTAGAACTGCGAGGTTGTGGCATCGGTGAATTCGTTATACTTCTGCCCGGTCAAGAGCCAGTGGAACAGGTCGGGCATCAGCAGCATCGTCTGGGCCATGTCCAGCAAGGGGGACTTGGCCAGCTTCATGGCCAGCAGTTGGTAAAGCGTGTTGAGCTGCATGAACTGCAGCCCGGAATGGCGGAAAATCTCTTCGCGGGGGACGATCGAAAAGGCCTTCTCGAGCATCCCATTGGTGCGGCTATCGCGGTAATGGTAGGGGTTGCCCAGGAGAACGTCATCTTTGCCCAGCAGGCCGAAATCGACGCCCCAGGTATCTACGCCGATCCCAGAGATTTGGTCTCCGTAGCGGGCACCGGCAGCTCGCAGGCCGATCAGCACGTGCGACCACAGCCCGAGCAGATCCCAGTGAAGGCTGCCGGCTACGTCGACGGGACCGTTGTCAAAGCGGTAGAGTTCTTCGAGTTGGAGCTTCTTGCCATCGAACCGTCCCACGACGTGCCGCCCACTCGAAGCCCCCATATCGACTGCCAGATACGCCTTTTCTGCCATTGAGCTCACCGTTGCTTTGTTCTGTCGGGAAGTGTCCAGAGACATAAAGAAGGAAGAGGGGGCCCACGTCGCAAATGGTGCCTGATTGGGTGCTAGCAGTCAAGTACCCTGCTACGGAATCGGCCGGTGAACGTCTCGACTCTGCCGGATGACGGAGAATCCACAAGGCTAAGACAGTCCAATCGATTCGGGCCGATGGCCGTCGGTTTGCCAAGGCGACGCGGTTGCCCGCCCGGCGGCGATGTCACCTGTCGCCCCCCTCTTGTGTCGCGAATAACCGGCCTGAAGAATCGACGACATGGGGACTGTCCTTGACTTTGTTAATCTTGTTGACAAACATATGTAAGATTGTCGAAGATCCCTCTGACCTGCCGTGACTTGAGCGGCAAGAAGTTGCCTTATGATTCTGCATTTCAACACGTTAGATTTTGGCGGTACAACCAGCCAAATACAGGAGAGAACCCCTCTCGCCTGAGCCTGCGGGGGATGCGTGTGCCAGCAGAAAGCTGCTGGCCGTGCAGCCATGCGGTGACGGGAGGAGCAGACGAGCGGGCTGGTCGCGGGAGCGGCACGGGCAAGACGGAATGCGGTTTGCACACCAAATAAGCATTCATCGCATCATCACCCAAGGTCTATTGCCAATCTTTTCCTACCCGATACGATAAACACTCTGATCTTTTGAGGACCGCATGAAAATCTCTGCCAAGACGGAATACGCATGTATTGCCATGCTGGAGCTTTCCTCCCGGTATGGGTCGGGCGAGCCGGTCCGGATTCGTAAGATCGCCGAACGGCATGATGTGCCGCCGCGGTTTCTGGTCCAGATCCTCCTGCAATTGAAGGGAGCCGGCCTGGTCGCCAGCACTCGGGGAGCGGCCGGCGGTTATCATTTGCTGCGACCGCCGGAGACGATCTCACTCGGCGAGGTCATGGAGGTGATCGAAGGGGCGCCCGAGGGGAACGGACACCCAACCAGCGCCGCTTCCCCCGACTCTCCGGCCGTGAAGGTCTTGATGAAGGCCTGGCAGGATGTGAACCAAAAAGAGCGAGAGATGCTCAAAGGGATCACGTTTGCCGATTTGCTCGAACGTGCCCGGGCGGAAGACGAGCAGATGTACTACATTTGACCGGCTTTCGGGCCCAAGACAACGTGCCACAGGCATCCGTTGCATCGGGGGGGCTGGGTCTCCCTTGTTATATTAACCCAAGGATTGCCCGATCTGCTATCAGCGTTTTGGTTCCTGGATAGACGCTGAACGGCGTCGGCACTTGGCGAACCGCCAGGATGAGGCCCCCGTAAGATCGATTCGAGCGGGTTTCCGTTGGGGTTGGTCGCCTTTTTCGAGCCTTTCTGCTCCTGAAGCGGATGCCTTCGGTGGAGCCATTCTCTCTCCGGCTGTCTGCCGGTTGCTGTTGAAGCGTCAGGACTCCCCCTCTATATTGAACCGTTTCTGATTCCCCAGTTTACCTTGACGAGATTTTGCGTTGACTTTGGAAGGATATGCTGATGGCCGATCTAGTGGCTCCTCATGGTGGTTTGTCTGAACCTGTCTCCCGCACCGTTGCCGCCGAGGCGATCCCCGAGTTTTTGGCCGCGGCCGCCAAGCTCGCTCGAGTGCCGGTTTCCGACGCCGACCTGTCGACCGTTTACCGCTTTGGCGATGGCGGGTTGAGCCCGTTGGTCGGCCCAATGGATTCGGCCACCTACAATCGGGTCCTGGAGGAATCGGTTATCGAGCATAACGGGAAGCTTTACGCCTGGACGATTCCCCTCTCTTTGCCGGTCACCGAGGCGTTGGCCAAGCAGCTTTCGGTCGGTCAGCGGGTCGCGTTGGTCAACAGCAGCCAGGAGCCGGTCGCCGTACTGACACTCACCGACATCTTCCCATGGGATAAGGCCAAGTATCTGCGTTCGGTTTATCTGACCGATCGCACCGACCACCCTGGCGGCGACATGGTGTTGAAGGCGGACGCGGACAAGACGTACCTCTTGGGGGGCACGATCGAGGTCCTGCCGCAGCCGAAGCATCCGCAGTTTGGCAAGTACGTGCTCACCCCGCGGGAAGTGCGGCAATTGTTGGCGGCCAAGGGCTGGGAGCGGGTCGTGGCCTTTCAAACCCGCAACCCGTTGCACCGGGCTCACGAGTATGCGTTGGTCTATGGGCTGGAGACGCTTCTCCGCGCTGGGTACAACGCCGGAGCGTGTCTTAATCCACTGATCGGCGAGACCAAGGGGGATGACGTGCCGGCCGACGTGCGCATGCACACCTACGAGGCGTTGATCGAGAGTCGGGCCTTGGGCGAAGGAGACAGCGATCCGGCCGTGTGGAAAGGACGCGGCGAATCGGTGCCCGACCGGGTGATCTTGTTGGGGCTCGACATCAAGATGTTCTACGGCGGTCCGAAAGAAGCCGTGATGCACGCCATCTACCGCCAGAACTTCGGCTTCACCGATCTGATCATCGGGCGCAAGCACGCCGACGCCCCCTACCACGATGGCAAGCCAATCTGGGGCGATTTCGACGCCCAGGAGATTTTTGACAACCTCAAGGGGGACCTGAAGATCAAGCCCCTGAAGGTCGGTTTCGCCGCCTACTACGAATCGATCGGTCGGGTCGACCTGATGGACAACCACGCCGATGAAAAGCCTGTGTTCATCTCCGGCAAAGAAGTCCGCCGTTGCCTCCTGGCGGGCGAGCCCGTCGATCCTCGCATCATGCGGGAAAGCACTGCGCGGATTCTGGGAAAGGCGATGAAGATGAGCTGAGGAGAGCAAGCCCCCATGACGAGACTCAACTGACGAGAGAATGCCCCCATGACGAAGCCCGAAGTGGCGGAAGGAGGTTGGCTGATCTGGCCGCCCCTGTGTCCTTCGGGCTTTGTCATTGTTTCGACATTTGCGTTTCGACATTCGTCATTCCTTCCTCCCCCCCATTGCCTCCCACGCTCCCATCCTCTACCCTGGTAGGCGATGTTCCGGGGCAAGCAGAAATCTCGACCGCTTTCGATCGTCCAGCGCCGTCGGGCGCGACGGCTGGCGTATTGGAATGGTGCGCTGTGGGCGGTGGGCAATGGGTTGGCCAGTAGCACGTTGGTCGTCTATCTGGCGTTGGAACTCGGGGCGCCAGGCTTGGGGGTGGGGATCGGGCTGATCCTGGCAGCGCCGCGAATCGTTGGCTTGCTGCGGCTTCTGGTCCCTTCGCTCATCGGCCGGTTGGGCGACCGGAAACGGTTCTGCCTGGCGATGTATCTGGCCAGCGCGTTGGCCTTGCTGGGCCTTCCTTGGGCCGCCGCACCGGGTAGGCTCCCGTCGGCCGCTGCGTCGCTGGCCGTGCTGGTCGGCTTCTGGTGCGTGTATCACGTGCTGGAGTTCTTTGGTTTGGTGGCGATGCTCTCCTGGTTTGCCGACCTGGTGCCGCTGGAGACTCGCGGCCGGTTTCTGGGGCGGCGCCAACGATGGATACTCCTGGGCCAAGCGGCAGCAATGCTTGGCGTCGGGCTGTGCACCTACGCTTGGCAGCAGACGCATCCGCAGTCGCCTCGCTGGATCGCTTATGCCGTCGCGGCGGTGCTCGGGGGCGGGTTCATGCTGGCCGCCCTTGGGCCTTTGGCGGCCATGCCGACGGTGCGCTGGAGTCAGCCGTATTGTTATGGGCTGCGGATGACGCTTCGCACGCTGTTGGTTCCGCTGGGCGATTTCCGCTTCTTGCGTCTGGTGGGGTTTGGTTGTTGGTTCTCGTTTTTCAACGGGCTGACGCAGTCGGTCCAGCATACCTATCCCGCCCAGGTGCTCGGAATGGGACTGGCGGAAATGCTCAGCCTGCAAACCGGAATGCGGCTGGGGCAACTGGGCGTCAGTCCGCGCCTGGGACGCCTGGCCGACCGCTGGGGCAACAAGCGGTTGATGCTGGTCTGCTTGCCGCTGGTCGCCGCGGGGCTGCTGTTCTACGCCTGGGCCTCGCCCGGGGCACGGTGGTGGATTGTCGGCGCTTGGATCTTGTGGATCGCCTATGCGGGGATCAACGTGGCCCAGCCCAACCTGCTTCTCAAGTTGGCCCCGCCAGAGGCCAACACTCCGTACATCGCCCTCTTTCAAGGGCTCATCGATGTAAGCGTTGCCCTGAGCACGCTCTTGGGCGGTTGGCTCTACGATCACTATCTCCATGCGTCCTGCTCCGTCCTCCCCTTCGGTACGTTCGACTTCTACCATCTTGCCTTTCTCCTCGGCACCTTGACCCGAGGGATGGGGATGGTGCTGTTAGCGTTCGTCAAGGAACCAGGAGAGAATTTTTGACTTTTGACTTTTGATTTAGGATCTGAGATTTGGGATTTGGGATTTCATCAACACGCTCGAAAAATCGGTGTCCCAGGGTTTTTCTTGGGGGGGCCAACGCCCGGGGTGTTCGCCTGGGTCTTGGCGAACAGGACCTGATACGTTTTCTTTGCAAACACCGTCGTTCAGCACCAACGATGCCACTTCGAGCCTACCAGAGGGTCAGGACCGATTGCGAGAGAAGTTTTTGGGCCATTTTGAGGAATCTTGGGGGGGCAACCGTGGACAGGGAAGGGTGGATGGTGAATAGTGGGCGGTCGTTGGCCGGCTGACCCAAGCATGGCTTTACGATTCAGGTGAACAATACCCATCGAGCCCCGGCGGCCAGTACCCTATGGTCAACGTCAACGCGAACGCAGCCCCGGCCGATGACAACGAGTGGTTCGAGGAGAGGCAGAACACGTATCTCGGCGGTCTTCGAGTTTGCGAGAGGACAACACCTCCACCGCAGGCCGCTGGGGGCGCGGTTGGCGACGGGGGTGGCTTGATACGCAAGGGGGCACATTAGAGAATCAAGCAAGACCACCGGAGTCACTTTGTCCAATAGAGAGCGCGACGCATGGAACCTGATCCCACGCTCGACGGCCTTGCCCCCATCCCGTCCGATCGGACGTCGCAGACCGACGACGAACGGATCGCCAACATCGTTCCGCTGCCGCCGCCGAGCCACTTGATCCGCTTCTTCCCCATTCAGGGGACGGCGACGGAAAGCCTCATTGCCCAGACCCGGGGAGCAATCCAGCAGATTTTGCGGGGGGGCTCGGATCGGCTCCTGGTGGTTATCGGCCCCTGTTCGGTGCACAATCCGGATGCTGCCTTGGAGTATGCCTCGCGTCTGTCCAAGGTTCGCGCGCGACTGGCGGCCGACTTGGAGATCGTGATGCGGGTCTATTTTGAGAAGCCTCGCACGAATGTGGGCTGGAAAGGGCTGATCAACGATCCGTACCTCGATGGCACATTCCGCATCAACGAGGGGCTGCGAATCGCCCGGGATGTCTTGCTGCGAATCCACCAACTCAACGTGCCGGCCGGGTCGGAATTCCTGGACACGATCTCGCCCCAGTATATCGGCGACCTGATCAGTTGGGGGGCGATCGGCGCCCGAACGACCGAATCGCAGGTCCACCGGGAATTGGCCTCGGGGCTGTCGGCGCCGATCGGGTTCAAGAACAGCACCGACGGCAATGTGAAGGTTGCTTTGGATGCGATCGTGGCGGCCCGGCAGCGTCACCATTTCCTGTCGGTCCATAAGAACGGTCAGGTGGCGATTGTCGAGACGCGGGGAAATTGCGACTGTCACCTGATTCTCCGCGGCGGCCACACGCCAAACTACGACGCGGAGAACGTGGCCGCGGCCTGCGCCGCGCTGGCCGCGGCCGGTCTGCCCGAGCGCGTGATGATCGACTGTTCCCACGCGAATGCGTCCAAGCAGCATCGGCGGCAGCTCGACGTTGCGGCGGCCATCGGCCAACAGATCGCCGAAGGCGACCGGCGCATTATCGGGACTATGGTCGAATCGCATCTGGTGGAAGGGCGTCAGGACCTCGTGCCGGGCAAGCCGTTGGTCTATGGTCAGAGCATCACCGATCCGTGCATCGGCTGGGACGACACGGTCACGTTGCTGGAATCCTTGGCCGAGAAGGTCCGCCGGCGCCGGGCACGCTGAGGTTCCCGAGGTGTGCCTCGTGAGCGTTGATTCCCTCTGATCGCAGCGCGTCGATCGACTCCATGGGCTGGAAAGAGGCCGAAGAGAAGGCCGCGGGGCACGGAGAAGAAGGCGGCTGCGGCCGTGTGCCAGGCCCCCGAGGGCGTCCCAATCGCCGAAGGCCGAGGCGGCGTGGAAGCTGGTCGCGGGTAACCGGTCTGGTCGAGCGGGGGGAACAGGGACGTGGCCGGTCCTTGGACTGGGTGGTGGTGGTCCGCGGAACCGGCCACGTCGATTGAACCACAAAGCGGGATTCTGCCTGCCTCGGTTCAGTGGGAGGGTAGGCAGGAGCAGAACGAGTCCCGGATTGCGGCCAGGAATTCCGGCTTACCGCCGGGTCAAGACCGCTCGATGCTAGTGCAGCTAGCGTGCCAATCCCAAGAATTTGCTCCTGTCTGGAAGAAACGCGGGGAATCGCCCAAACCCGGGCAATCGGTTTGTCGGTTCTTGCGCCAGGGCTGTCGAAAGTATCGACGCGAGCCGGAAAGCGGGAATGTTGAAAACGGTGGGAGAGCATGTTAGGCTGGTGAGCAATGGCTCCCCATCTTTGTGGGGGCCGCCTGGTGGTAATCCTTCCCCAACGCCTGCCTGTTTTCGCCGTCCCCTTTTTTTACAAGGAGCTACCGATGAGAAGACCACTTGGTTTGAGTCTTGCGTGCCTGTTGGCGCTGAATCTGGTCCCCCTGGTGCAAGCGGCCGACAACACGCCGCCGGAAGGCTTTGTGGCGTTATTCAACGGAAAGGATCTGACGGGCTGGAAGGGACTGGTTGGAAATCCGGTGACTCGGGCGAAGATGACGCCTGAGCAGTTGCGCGTCGCGCAAGAGAAGGCCGACCAGCGGATGCGTGATCATTGGCGGGTGGAAGACGGGGCGCTGGTGTTCGACGGCAAGGGAGACAGTCTGTGCACGGCGAAAGACTACGGCGATTTCGAGATGTACGTCGACTGGAAGATCCTGCCCAACGGAGACAGCGGCATCTATCTGCGTGGTTCCCCGCAGGTGCAGATCTGGGATCCGAACCATTGGAAGATCGGTTCCGGCGGCCTCTACAACAACAAGAAGAATCCCTCGCGGCCGAGTAAACTCGCCGACAAGCCGATTGGCCAGTGGAACACGTTCCGCATCAAAATGGTTGGCGAGAAGGTCACGGTCTGGCTTAACGGAGAACTGGTCGTCGACAACGTGGTATTGGAAAACTACTGGGAACCGGACAAGCCGATCTATCCGACCGGTCAGATCGAGCTGCAAAACCACGGCAACACGCTTTGGTTCAAGAACATCTACTTGCGGGAAATCCCGAAGCAGTAGCCGTCCTCTGCGCGGACGTGACGAACAGGTCTGAGCATTCCGCGACACGTTCTGATGGGTTTTGACGAACCGCCATGCTTGCCCGGCAGGGCGTATGGCGGTGGGCGTTGGTTTTCTTTGTCGCCACTGCTCCGAGAGGCCCGCGTGCGGCGGCTCCCCCTTGACGCATTCGGTTTCACGCCCTATCGCTGAGGGGATGTGGTTTCAGGTTTCCTCGACCGTCCGCTCGGCGGTGACAATCATCTGGGCGAGTTGGACGAGGCGGAGGTTCTGCTGGCTGGCCATTTTCTGGAGGCGGCGGAAGGCGTTCGGTTCGTCGAGATTGGCCCGTTTCATGAGGATTCCTTTGGCCCGTTCGATGAGCTTGCGGTCTTCCAGGGCCTGGCGCAGGTCGGTGGCCTCGCGATGGAGGGCCTCGAACTGCTCGAAGCGGCGCATGGCAATGGCGATGGCCGGTTCGAGATCGGCTTGCTTGATCGGCTTGACCAGATAAGCCAGCACATGATTGGCTTCCGCCCGTTTGATCAACTCGGGATCGTGATAGGCGGAGACGAGGATGACCGGCAAGGGGGTGTGGCGGTAGATTTCGGCGACCGCATCAACGCCGTCCATGTCGGACATCTTGATGTCGGCGATCAGCAAATCGGGAGGAGACTGACGGCACTGAAGAATCAAATCGTATCCGTTGCGGGCGACCACGGTGACTTCGTGCCCTAAGCGCGGGAGGATCATCGCCAGATAATCCCGCATGTCGCTTTCGTCGTCAGCGACAGCAATGCACAGATTTCGCGTCATGACTTACTCCTTCGGCAAGGTTACCACGATTTCTGCCCCCGGGGCGCAGGGTTCGCCCACGGCGATCTGTCCGCCGTGGGCTTCCACCAGGCGTTTGGTGATAGCCATCCCCAAGCCGGTGCTTTGCGTCTTCGTGGTATAGAAGGGTTCGAACATCCGCTTCTTCTGTTCCGGGTTGAGTCCTGGGCCATTGTCGCGGAGGCGGATCTCCACCGCCGGCTGTTTTCCCAAGACCGCATCGCGCCACAGGATCTCGATGCGGACGGGATCGCTTGCCGCGGCCAAGGCGTTTTCCAGGATGTTGCGAAAGACTCGCTCCATCGCATAGCGGTCAACGCGGCAAACGTAGTTTGTATGGACCTGATTGCAAAACTCGATGACCCGGCCGGCACGCACCGGTTCGAGATGTTCCCAGGCCTGCTGGAGCACGTCGCTCACATGGGCCGGCTCGCGGCGCAGGATGATCGGCGCAGCGTATTGCCGAACCTCTTCGTAGAGCTGATGGAGATGATTCTGGGCGATTTGGAGCCGATAGACGAGGTCCAGGACCGCGGGTTGATCCTGGACCTGCAGTGCAAGCATTTCCAGGCAGGCCTGGATGCGCTGCAAGGCGTTGCCGCTTTCGTGGGTCAGGCCGGTGACCATCTCGCCAATCGCCGCCAATCGTTCGGCCTGCACCGCCCGGGCCCGAGCGTTGTACAAGTCCGTCACGTCCTGTCCGACGGCCAGGATTTGCTGCGGTTCCGTCTGGCCATGGAAAAGCGTCTGACAATTCCACTCGATTTGGCGCGAGTCACCGTCCTTGGTGACGATCGTGGTTCCAAGCAACCCCGGCTCCGAGGAGGCGGACCGTAGGGTAGCGTCGAGGATGCCCGGTGGACCTTTCCCGTCCGGTACAAAGAGGGTCAACCACTCCCGGCCTTGCAGTTCCTCGCGTCGGTAGCCGGTGTGCTTCTCGACCCAAGGATTGCAGTAGAGGATTCGGCCTTCCGCATCGACGACCAATCCCATTGCGGGCAAGGTCTCGAGGACGACTGCCAGCGGTTGTTGCAAGGCTTGCTGTGCATGCTTCGCCTCGTTCGACGGGCCTTCTGTGATCGCAGTGCACGGGTTGCCGGCCGCCTCCCCGCGGCGTTCGCGGCGGCGGAACCAGACGGAGAGCAGTCCCAAGGAGAGGAGGGGAGCAAGGCGGACCAAAAGATGCCTTGGACAAGGCTGCGGTTTGCCTAGCGACGGATCCTGCACGTGGCAATCCGGGGTGGGCTGCAGACGCAGCAACATCAATCCGCCCGTCAGTGTAAAGCACACCAACAGACCCAACGGCCAGAACAACCAGGACACTGACGGAGAGAATGCCAGCGGTCGCCGGGTGAAGATCTGTCCCATAACGTCGTTTCCCCACCTCCCAATTACCGGCACAACAAGTTGCCACCGGCTTGGAATCCCATCGTATCGGAAACTGGGTATTCTGGGAAGATGGCTTTTAGCGACTAGACTGATAAGGAGTGGGTAGCAAACTCCCCATGCGTTACCGCGTACGGGTTCCAGTCAAGTTCCCATTCTGATAGGTCGACGATATACAACGTGAATGACGTTCCATTCATGGCGGATGGGACCCTCTGGGCTACGACAGCCCCTGTCGCGTGAATTCCACGCGGCAGGGGCTTTTTTTGTCTCCGGCACCCAGTCGCTGGAGCAGTGTAGGAGCAGGTGACTGGGAACTCCTCAACGCGCAAAAGGAGATCACGATTGTGAAGCTTTCCCAAAGTGTGGCCTATGCCGTCCAGGCGACCCTTAAACTCGCGGAAGATCCCACCGCCTCACCGATCTCCTGTGGGCAGTTGGCAGCCAGTGGGCAGATGCCAGAACGTTTCTTACTCCAAATTCTTCGCGATCTGACCAAACAAGGGATCCTCCATTCGACGCGCGGCGGCGGTGGCGGATTTATGCTCGGTCGCCGGCCGGAAGACATCTCGCTGCTGGATCTGATCGAAGCGGTGGACGGCCCGATCAATGCCGTGTTGCCAGGCAAAGGCATCTTTCCGGAAGATTCGGCCGAGCGGCTTCACGAGGCTCTCAAAGGGATCGCCGATCAGGTTCGTCGCCAACTATCGGCGATCAGACTCTCCGATTTGATGGTTCGCTCGGCCCCGTCCGGCGAGACCGATCGCACGGTTGGCCGTTCGCCGATTGTCGAACATTTGTTCGACCTTGCGCATGTCCCGGGGCTGACGGTCGAGATACCGCGGGTGACCACGTTCTGAACGGACGGCGTCAGGGAGACAGCTCCACCAGGGCGTCGGCAAAACGCTTCATGCCGCGGGGATCGGGGGGGGTGATCGCGTTGAACATACGTCGGCCCTAGGCCAACAGCCGGGTACCGTCGGCAAACGTGTATTCCACGGGGTCCCGATCGGCCCAGCAGGTGATCACGTTTCCCGCCCATGTGTTGTCAACGATCCGGGGGCTTCCATTGACATCAGAGCGGAGAGAGACAACGATAAGGGGACGCGGGGGATATGCGGTGCAAATCGCGGACACGGACCTGCGGCAACCGTTTGCGCGTCCTGGGGTCGCGATAAACGACTCGACTCATGGATACTCGATGACCATGCCCACACGACGGGAATTCTTGAAAACGGCCGGCCGGGGCTTGTGCTCGGCGGCGGGGATGTCGGTCGGACTGAGCGCGGTGAAGGTCTGCCCGGCAGCGGAACCGGCGAAGCCCAAGGCGTTTCAGGTCGGGGCCTATTACTTCCCGAATTACCATGTCGACCCGCGCAACGAAAAGGTCCACGGCCAGGGGTGGACCGAGTGGGAACTGGTCAAACAGGCCCGTCCGCGGTTTGCCGGACACGTGCAGCCCAAGGTACCGGCGTGGGGCTACCAGGATGAGGCCGATCCAAAGGTCATGCAGCAGAAGATCGACGCGGCCGCCGACCACGGCCTCGACTACTGGATCTTCGACTGGTATTGGTACAACGACGGGCCGTATCTGGATCGGTGCCTGGAGCAAGGCTACCTCCAGGCGGCGAACAACCAGCGGGTGAAGTTCTGCTGCATGTGGGCCAACCACGACTGGATCAACATCCATCCGGCCAAACGCGGCAAGCCCCAAAACCTTCTTTATCCGGGCGCGGTCACCCCCCAGACGTTCGACACGATCGTCGATCACGTGATCAACCGCTACTTCAAGCATCCGGCTCATTGGACAATCAACGGTTGCCCCTACTTCTCGATCTATGAATTGAGCAAGTTGTTGGCAAGCTTTGGAGGGCTTGGCGCGACGCGCGAGGCGTTGGCCGAGTTCCGCCGCAAGACCAAGGCCGCTGGGTTCCCCGACCTGCACTTGAACGCGGTCGTCTGGGGCCGGCCGATTTTGCCCGGGGAGAAGACGCCCCTCAAGCCCGAAAATCTGGTCATGGACCTGGGCTTTGACAGCATCACGTCCTACGTCTGGATTCACCATGTGGGCCTGGACCAGATGCAGACCGACTACCGCCGGGTGCAGGAACGCTATTTCGACTACTGGCGCGAGACGGAAGCGAAGTTCAAGCTGCCCTACTATCCGAACGTGACCATGGGCTGGGACTCCAGCCCCCGGACTGTCCAGACGGACGAATACGCCAATGTCGGGTATCCGTTCATGAACACGATTTCCGGAAACACCCCGGAACGGTTCCGCGACGCGCTTCTGGCCGTGCGCCGGCGGCTCGAGGCCTCCCCCGACAGCCCACGGATTCTCAACCTCAACGCCTGGAACGAGTGGACGGAAGGGAGCTACCTGGAGCCCGACACGGTCAACGGCCTCGGCTACCTGCAGGCGATTCGCGAGGTGTTCGGCTGAGAGCCGTCCGATTGATCGGGTCGTAGTCCTATTGATCACTCACGACGCTTGTGGCGGCGTCATCCAGATCAACTGCTTGTCGATGTTTTTGGCCAGGGTGTAGGACTTGATGTGCCGGTCGAGCGGCTCGCCGAGGATCTCGATCTTCTTTAGATCGGCCTGGCCGAGGCCGGCGTCGGCGCAGTAGTTCAGGTAGCCGACCTTGGCGAAGTCGATTCCCATCAGTTCCACCCCTACGCGATCGGCGGCGAGCCATTCGGGCGAGACGACGCAGACGCGATGATCGACCGGAGTGCCCCCCACGGGGCCGTTGCCCTCCATCCCGTCGTAGCCGTCGATCACGGCCAGGTGTGGGTGCATGCGGCGGGCCAGATCGAAGAGGTTGAAGTTGATCGCCCGAAACCCGCTGCCGTGGGCGAGCGGTTTGTCGGTCTTCGCACCGGGTTTGGCCCCCTTGCCCCAGCGGAAACCCTCGTCTTTGATCGGGGCGCCGAAGATGATGTTCTTGAGCGACAACGTGGCCACCACGCGATCGTGGGTCTTCAACTTGGCGGCGGAGAGGAGGAAGTTGCTCGGGTCCAAGAGGAGTTTTGCCATGCGCACGGCGTGGGGACGGAAGTCTTGTTCGTCGAACACATGGACCACCTGGAACCCTTCGGCGTCGAGATCGAGAAGCTTCACGCCGTATTTGGCGGCCACGCGTAGATAGCCGTAGTTGTCAAAACCTTCCATCGTGGGCCCGTTGGCAGCCGACTCAGCGATCAGCGCGTTTTCCAGCTTGCCGATCGACTTGAGGAACTCCAGAATGCCTTCCAGACAGTCGGCATGGGTAGCCGAGAGTTGCACGCTGGTCGAGACATTGTTCGGCTTGATCACCACCCGACGGTTACCGATTGCCTGGGCGATCTCGCGGGAAAAGAGCTTCAGTCCCTGGAAGACATTGTCCGCCCGATCATCGCCGGCGGTCAGGGCCACGCGGCTGACCGTCTGGTTGGCGAGGGCCGTATCTGGAAAGCGTGCCGTGGTGGCGGCGGCCAGACCGCCAAGCACGGCGGTCTTCAGAAACGCGCGACGATTCGTAACCGACGCGTACATCGGCAAGCTCCTCCTGGGCAGGATGGACGGCACCCCTTTAGCCTCTGTGGTGGCCATTATGATCGGCTCTCGCGGGGCGATCAATCCGGGCCACCTTGGCGAACAGCCCGAATCAAAGGTAGACTGAAACGTCTTGCTTTGCGATTGAACCAGATCGTATTCTTTTGACGAGACGCGACGATGCTCAACGACGGCGAAAAAGGTGTTGTCCTGCAACGAGATCGGGAAAGCTACGCGATTGCCCCCCACCTTCCCTGTGGGCTGGTCACCCCCGATATCCTCCGCAAACTGGCCGAGGTGGCCGAAAAATACCAGGTCTCTGCCCTGAAGATCACCAGCGCCGAGCGGATCGCCCTGGTTGGGATCAAGGAAGAGGACGTCGATAAGATCTGGGCGGATTTGGGGAGGGAACGTGGTCAGGTCGTGGGAATCTGCGTGCGGAGCATCAAGGCCTGTCCGGGAACCAGCTACTGCAAGCGGGGGCAGCAGGACAGTCTCAGCGTCGGCTTGATCCTCGATCAGAAATACCATGGGCTGCAACTGCCGGGCAAGATGAAGATGGGCGTCAGCGGCTGCCCGAACCAGTGTGGCGAAACCAACTTCAAGGACATCGGCCTGGTCGGCACGCCGAAGGGGTGGCGGGTCTATGTGGGCGGCAACGGCGGCACCACCGCCCGGATCGGACAACTCTTGGCCCAAGAACTCGACACTGAGCAAGCCTTGGCGCTGGTCGACAAAATCGTTGATTACTATCGTGCCAATGCCAAGCCGAAAGAACGTCTGGGGAAGACGATCGAGCGTCTAGGATTGGACGACATGAAACGGGCCCTCGGCTTGGCCGTCGAGGGATAATTGGACGGCAGGCCGCCCCAAAATCTCGTCGCTGCAATCCGAGCGGCACGGCCTGCTTTCGCACCCGCGTGTTTTGGTGATTCGAAACCTCTTGGTTGGACACGTGGGTTCACCATCGCCGCGACGACCCGATCGGCTGGCCCCAACGACCTGGCCGGGGGTTCGCTTCCCCGGTCTTGTCAGAGGCGGGGCCTGGGGGGCGGGTAGGCGG
>CAZLDQ010000076.1:0-7699 GCA_964558295.1 uncultured Planctomycetaceae bacterium
CGGACCCGCCGCACTCAGCAGCCAAGCACGACTATCCTGGGAAATGGGGCGGTTCTCACCCAAGACGAAGTAATCCCCCGCTCCAAGATACCAGGGACGATCCCCCCCCCATTGTGCGTTCGGTCCAAGGGGACACGTGTAGTAGACGTCGCGATAGAGTCGCAAATCGCCAATCTCCACCTCCAGGTGCCGAACCCCGATCGCCACGGGGCGGAGTGTCGGTGGCGGGGGCCCCGGCTTCGGAGCAAACGACCATTCGGCGGCAACACGACCATCAAAGGCAAGCGTGAACCGGCAGTCAACCAGTGAGACGTCGATCTGACTCCCTTGAAGCCGATCAGGAAGATCGCCAGAGCGAGAGAATTCTAGTTTCAGGCCGTTCTGTCGTACCTCGTAATGTCTATGCGCAGGGACAATCTGAACTTGAAATTCCTCCCGGCCATCGGTCAGAAGCACATGAAGCTCCCCATCCCCTTTCACTTTCTGAAGTCGGAATGAAAGCCAAAGGTCGCCCACCGGATGTACGGTCTCGCTCCGCTGCAAAAAGCCCTGGTTGTATCCCGACATGTTGGTGATCGGACACCGTTGGACTTTGTCCGGCTGCCCGGGCAGGCGACACCAGTGGTGATAGCTAAGCCAATCGATAGACTTCTGCTCAGACGCGGCAGCATGCAACAGCCGTCCCTCGCTCCAGACCCAACGGCTGTCTTCTTCATCCCCCAGCCAGCGCGGTGGCAACGAGTCGCGTTTCGGGACGTAGTTCGCATCGTAGACCAGCACGGCCATCGCCTGCTGCTGGGCAAATGGTTTTTGTTGGATTACCCCATCCGCGTAGATTTCCCCGTCGCGAATCTCCACGGTTTCGCCCGGTAAACCAACGATCCGCTTGAGGGCGATCTGGCTGGCACGCTCTGGATGACGGAACGCCGCAACCTCCCAACGCTGAGGGCGCCGAAGGGCAAACACTGATCGGCTGACCAAGAGCCACTCGCCGTCCGTGTCGGGCAGATTCATAAGACGCTTCTCAGCAAAGCCGCAGTTCGGGCAGATGATCTGGTGGTGCAGCTTCCCTTCGGTTCCATAGGCGAAACGGTATGTGCAGTCGGTACAGACGGCCTCCTGATGCGGCCCCAGTAGGGTTGGGGCCATCGAGTTGCTGGTAACCTTCATCGGCACCACGAGCCCTTCCAGATACCACGTCTGGAGGATTGCGACAGCAACCAGAACGAGGACTAACCGCTCGATAATCGAGCGGCCTACGAGGCGTTTGGGCGACGTACGGTTTTCCGCGTGTGTGGTCCACATCTGCACCATCATACCTTCGGGCTGCGTATGGGTCTGCCCTAGGTTCGTCGGGCCGTTTTCGCTACAATCGCCGCGGCCGAGAAGGGGGCAGACCACTACTCTGCGCGGAGGCTGTATGTCATGGTCGCACAAGGAGAGACACCGATCGGCGGCAAGCATCGACAGCACTCGATTCGCCCCATGCTAGCATGGCCTGCCGTTCTGGTTCTTCTGGTGGCCTCTCCGGCGTTGAGTCAGCGGCCCGGACCATCGTCACAGCAATCGGGACAACCGGTCTCTGATCCCCTCTGCTCCGATGCGATGCGTGCCGATGCCCGATTGAACGACGTCTGTTTCGTTGATGCCAAGCAGGGCTGGGCGGTCGGCGACCGGGGAACGATCTGGTACACGGACGACGGCGGTCGCAACTGGCGTCTCCAGGAGTCGGGCGTCACTTGCCGGCTGGAATCGGTCTTTTTTCTCAACGAGCGACTCGGCTGGGCCGTTGGCGGCTCGACCCATCCCTACACCCACACCAGTTCTGGCATCCTACTACTGACTCGCGACGGCGGTCGGCGGTGGGTTCGCCACCACGGTTTGACCCTCCCCCTGTTGCGACAAATCCGATTCTTGGACGAGAAACGGGGCTGGGCGCTCGCATGTCCCTCGGCCATGTATCCTTCCGGCCTGTTGATCACTGAGGATGGCGGGCGCGGCTGGACCTCGATTCCTGGCGAAAAAGGGGCAGGTTGGTTAGCGGCCGACTTTGTCGAAGCATACCACGGGGCCCTGGCCGGGCGGAGCGGTTCGACCGCAGTTGTGCGCAGTGGAGCAATCGAACCGGCACGGACCCTTCCCTTCGGTTTGCGAAGCCTGACCCACATGAAACTGGTCCCCCCAAGCTATGGCTGGCTGATCGGCCAAGGAGGCTTAGTCATGCTGACCGGCGATCTGGGGGCTACCTGGCAGACGCCTCCGGCGGAGTTGCCGGAAGGAATTGCCGACCAGTTCGACTTCGCGGCCCTGGAAGTGCGCGGCCCAAAGGCCTGGATTGCCGGCACACCTGGTACGCGGATTCTTCACAGTCCCGACGCCGGCCACTCCTGGACCGTCTTTTCCACAGGGCAACCGTTGCCGATTCGAGCCCTGGCGTTTGCCGATGATGAACACGGCTGGGCGGTCGGTGAGTTCGGTACGATCCTGATGACCGGTGACGGCGGAAAGACCTGGATGCGTCAGCATTGCGGCGGCACGCGAGCCGCCTTGCTGGGGCTGTTTAGCGAGCCAAACGATGTCCCCTTGGAACTGTTCGCCCGCCTTTCCGGCAATGAAGGCTACTTGGGCGTGATTGACTTGCTCAATCGTCGCGATTGGGAATTGCCCGACCGCGAGGAAGTCCCGGCTGACGACCGTTTGCACGAAGCGGCGATCCGTGTCGGTGCGAGTGGCGTGGATGCGGCTTGGCAGTTCCCGCTCCGGCAACGTGGACTCGGCCTGACTACCCAGCAGATTCTCCACGGCTGGGACCTGACCAATGACAACCGCGGTCTGGAGATGCTCGAGGCCCATCTGGTCCGCGAAATCCGGCTTTGGCGTCCGGATGTCGTCGTGACCCATGACGCCAGTCCTCAAGGCGATGCCCCCTTGGGACACCTGATCAACCAGGCCGTTTTGCAGGCGGTTGAACGGGCTCAAGATCCCACGTCGTTTGCCGAACAAATCTCTTGGGCGGGGCTGGAGCCGTGGAAAGTCAAGAAGGTCTATGCCGTGCTCCCGCCAGGCGATCCTGGTACGACCACCCTGGTAACCGGGCAGTTGGCCAGCCGCCTGGGCTGCTCCCTGGCTGACGTGGCGGCCACCCCTCGGGGACTGCTTGATGATCGCTTCCAGGTGGCTCCAGAGACCATCGGATTCCGGCTTCTGCTCAATCGCCTGCCACAGGAACAAGGTCGCCGTGACTTTTTCAGCGGGATCGTGCTCCAGCCAGGCAGCGATGCTCGGCGGCAACTGATCGAACCGCCGGCCGATACGCTGAAAGTGGTCCAACGCATGGCCCAAAAACGTCGCAACATGCAGGCGATTCTGGAACGGACGGATCACGACCCGCAACAGGGTCTCGGGCTCGGCGCCCAACTGGGCGATTTGACACGCGACCTGGATCCGGACGGAGCTGCCCATCTGCTGTATCATCTGGCCCAACGACAATATCGTACGGGCAAAGGGGAGATGGCGGCCGAGACTTTCGCCCTGCTGGCCGATCGCTATCCCGAACACCCTTTGACCCGTGCGGCCCTCACCTGGCTCGTGCAATACTATGCCAGCAGCGAGACGGCTTGGCGCGTAGAGGGACCGCAGCGCAAAACGGTCCAGCAAGCTTCTGGAACCCTGAGCTCCCTGAGTTCCGCCCGGGCGATCAACTTCACGCAACAGGAAAACCGTCCCGAACGGGCCGCCGGGTACGCTCGGCAGATTGCCGAACGCCACCCCCAACTGTTCGCCGAACCGAGCATCGGTTTCCCGTTGGCCGTGGCGGAACGCCAGCGGGGAGCAGACCGCCAGGCCGATCGGTTCTACTTGTCGCGTGCCAGTTCCAACACGCGGGATGCCTGGTGGGCCTGTGCCCAGGGGGAACAATGGTTGGCCAATCGCAGCCGTGGTGTGCCCCCCAAACCGATCCTTCGCTGCGTTGTTGCCGCGTCAAAACCACGATTGGACGGCAAACTCGACGACGCCGTCTGGCAACAGGCCAAGCCGGCCGAACTGGTCAGCCCGCACCACGACGACCACGATTGGGGTGGGATGATTCTGATGGCCTACGACAAGGAGTTTCTCTATCTGGCCGTTCACTGCCGTCAGGCGCCGGGCGCAAAGTACGCGCCTGCCTCGGGACCGCGTCCGCACGATCCCGACCTCTCGGCTGAGGACCGAGTGGAAATCATGCTCGATCTGGATCGCGATTTCACCACCTGCTACCGGTTGACCATCGATCATCGTGGCTACGTGGCGGAAGACTGCTGGGGCGACGCGACCTGGAACCCGCACTGGTATGTGGCGGCCGCCACGGAAGACGGCCTCTGGAACGCCGAGGCCGCGATTCCCTTGGAGCAGCTCACCGGCCAATATCCAACCTCCGGCACAGCCTGGGCGATCGGCCTCCAGCGGATCGTCCCTGGTGTTGGCTTCCAGTCCTGGAATCAGCCCGCCGCCGCCGAGGCCATCCCCGAGGGGTTTGGGTATCTCCTGTTCGATTAGGGGGCTCCAATCTGACAATCCAGAAGCACGGAGGCTGTCACAAGAATCCGGCAAGCAGCCGCCTTGCCTTCTTCGCGGTCGCCTCGCGCTTGACAGAATCACGCCACGGGTGCGAAAATCAAACGGTTCGGAGTCTTCTCCAGTGTTTCCCCATGAGCCCCAGGCGAGGCATCAGGTGAGCGGGTATTGTTGGCAACAGCGTCTGGTCGTATTGCTCTTGGCTGCGGTCGGGATGACCGCTGGATGTGGGACTGGAGAGTATGAACGTCGGCTCCAGCAACGGCTGTCGACGATGGGGCAGGAGACGGCCTTCGCCGAGTTTGGCAGCCCCGTTCAAGTGCCTGGTTCGACCCTAACGGTAAGCATTCCCAAGGAGTTGCAGCCGGTCGACGCGGGGGGCGATCCGCAACGGGTCAAGATCCCCTTTGCCGAATTGCCCGAATGGAAGGCGACCTACGAGGGCTCGCTCGAAGACGCTGCCAAGGGAAAGCAGCATTACTACTGCTATTTGGCCGTGGCGCCCGGGGAGAATGATCCGCTGACGGCCCTTCACGGCCGGGTCAGTGGGGCGATGCCCAATACGACCGCTCCGAGCGATGTCCAAGTCGCTACGGCAAGCGGTAAGACCGACGCCTGGCGCAAGTTCCGCAGTACCGGGAAACAGAACTTCTGGTACACCGAAGCCAACGGCACCGGCCGTCTGGCCGAAATGGAAGGGGTGCTCGAGGTCTGGTCCCGCAAGGTCCCCGAGGCCAACAGCTATATACTCATTGCCTGGCGTGTCCCCACGGTCGAAGGCAAGGACTTCATCGGACTCGACCAGAAAGGCCCGTTAATGGCCGGCAGTGTGACCGCCAAGAAATAACGTCGCTTCAGAGGGGCCGCGGCTTACAACCGGCAGGGCGGATTCCCTGTGCAGACGAGCTTGTAGCGGGTGACGCCGCCGGTGGTGGTTGGACGCAACGTCATCGGCGAGCCGCACCGTGGGCAATACTCCTGTTCAACCGGCGCCCGGCCCTCTTCTTCCGCTCGTTGGCAGGCGGCACACAGGGTCGCATTGGGCAACGCTTCGAGCCGCTCCGCGGAGATGAGTCTGCCGCAGACTGCACACGGACGCTCGTCCGGCCAATCAGCCTCGTCGTCGACCGGGGCGACCGCCAGCCCCTTTGCACCACACTCCGGACACGCCATCTGCCCTACCATGGCCTGAAACAGCTCGATCAGGATTTCCAGATCCGGTTCGCGTCCATGACGAATCTTCCCGATCGTCAGCAGCCATCGGATCATCCCCTCAGTGCCACAGACCTCTGTCCAGGAACACTGAGGGCAACGCAATTCGTAGTGGGGGTTGGGCTGGCTCATATCAGCGGGCGACGCGAGCTGCGACGGTTCTTCTGGGTCATACGAGGGGGCAAAACGATTCGACCATCCCTCGCAGAGGACGAATTCGTTCCGCTCCTTTGCTTCACAACAGCCTCCTGGACTTCGCTGAACGGCAAGACTTGCCGCGGCAGTCGGTTCCATTCGTCAACGGGTTGAATTCTTCGCTGTCCGAATCAAACTGACGGGGGGCGTCAGATCACCTGCGTGACTATGTTGTCGCATCGCATGCACGCACCCAGCCGTTGCGTGTATGCCGTGTTGGGCATCGGTCATTCATCGCCTATCACACTCCTCAAGAACCGCGTGGTGAAGGATTTTGGGTTCATCCGACTTGAGCCTACCAGCCGGCAAGCCCGATTACGAGAGCAGTTTTTGGGCCACTGGAAGAATGGGGTGTCTGAGCTCCGACGGGAAAGTTGCCGCCAAACGCGGCGGGCAAGCCCACCGGCCATTGCCCGCCGGATGATTCACACCGTCCCTCCTCGCGTTCCGCCGTGAGGAAGAGCATCGCACAGAGTGCGAGGACTACGAGATTGGCAACCAGAGAAGCCATAAATGGCTGGCTTGGGGAGTCATGCCAATTACTTTCCCTTTGGAGCGGCCAGGTGCTGCTCAAACCAGTTGACTAGCGCGTCGCTGGCCCGACGGCCGTCGTCGCCGTGGAAAGCGTGGGCTGCGCCGGGAATCACCACAAGATCCGCGGCTACGTGCTGCTTGCGGAACTCGGCAAGGATGTTTTGGCTGTGCTCCAGTGGGACGAGCTTGTCCTGATCGCCGTGTACCAATAGTGTCGGCGCGTCGTCCGAGGTGACCTGCAACAGGGGTGAATAGTCGGCGGCCTTGGAGACGTCGAACCGTAGTGCCGGGTAGTTTTTGTAGTAGGACGACTCGGGCGTGGTTACCCAGGGGCGGATATCGGTCGGCGGAAAGTAGGCCACCACGGCGGCCACGCGATCGCTCACACGCAAGATTGGGTCGCTGGCCTTCGGATTGCCGTTGTCGGCCGTGGTGCCCAGGATCAACGACAAGTGGCCCCCAGCGCTGGCGCCGGTCACGCCCAGCCGCTCGGGGTCGACGCCGAACTTCGCGGCGTTGTACCGAACAAACCGCACGCTGCGCCGCACGTCTTCAACGATCTCGGGAATCAGATACTTCGGGCTGCTGCCATGCCGGACGGCGAAGACGGTAAAGCCCTTGTCGAGAAGGGGTAAAAAACGGGGCTCAAGCTGTTCCGGGGGCGTCCATTGTGAAAACCAACCGCCGCTCACCATAAACAGCACGCCCGCGCCGTTGGCCTGCTTGGGTTTGAAGACATCGAACGTGAGTGCCAGGCCGTGTTTGTGACCATAGATGACGTCCGGCACAATCTCGACGCCTTCGGTCGCCCCTGCCGGCCCCCCACACACCATCCCAACCGCAAACACCACACCGGCCACCAACGTTCGAGTCGTCATGAAGTCCCTCCTCAGCAAGGATTGATTGATAGGCGACACTGCTCTGTTTCTCGCCCGCGAAGGCTGCAAGATAGACTTACACCGTCGCTGTACACAACTCTTCCCAAATCACACAAGGTCATTCAGCAGAGCTTACCATGGCGAATGGCGTAAGGAAAGCTTGCCGTACTAATTGGGCGCGGCAAGATTTCCAGGTATGCGCGTGCAGGTGTCCCGCGTGCGTGTCGTTTAGGTGTCTTGCCTGAGGCGTACTCTGTAGCCTCCGAGGCCAGGCAGGATACCTGGCTTAACGCGCACAAGCGGGACGCTTATGCTACGACGTGGGC
>CAZLDQ010000076.1:7799-24020 GCA_964558295.1 uncultured Planctomycetaceae bacterium
GGCAGGATACCTGGCTTAACGCGCACAAGCGGGACGCTTATGCTACGACGTGGGCAGGATACCTGTCTTAACGCGCACAAGCGGGACGCTTATGCTACGACGTGGGCTGGATACCGCATTACTTGCCCTCACGGATCAACTGCTCAATCGCCGCAGCCAGGGCTTGCCGGGTCGTGTAGAGCAGGGTCGGGTCGGGGAGATTCTTGCTCGTGTAGCGCCCGCCGGCGTTGGGGATCGTCACGAGGGCGGCGGCCTGTTCCAGGGCTTTTTCGGCTTGGCTCACGTCGCGGCCCGCGGCCTTCGCCTCGGTTGCCAAGCGGCGGAGGAGATAGAGGTATTCATAATCCTCGACTCCTTCGCGGGCTTGCTCCAGGCGGATCGAACTGACCGGACCGGCATGGCTGATCGGCTTGCCCGGGTAGAGTAAGAATCCGTCGCCGTTGGGATAACGAATCCAATAGGAACGGCCCGGCTCGTCCGACTGGTGGATGTAGGCGTGCCAGCCGAAGCGATAGGGATCGTAGGTGAGCCAGGCGACCCCCCAGAATTCGTAGGCGTCGGCGCCATATTTGAAGCAGTAATGGGGCAGGAGCCGTTCGGTGGCGCAAAGCGGCGTGTCGGTACACATCTGTCCGTCGGTCGTAAACCAAACCCGCTCGCCGGCCGCCTTGAGCTGGGCGATTTTTTCGGTCGGGACAATCCCATAGTGGCCGATCCCCCAGATATCGAGATAGCCGTCCCAGTCGGGCACATGGTGCCAAGTGCTCGAGTAGATGGGAATCTCCGGGCTGACCTCGTGGATCATGTCGCACAACGCTCGCATCTGTTTGCGGATCGGTTCTTTGGTGTAAAAGGGCTCGTCGGAAATATAGAGGACGAACTTCTTGTCCCAGCCCTTCGCCTTCATGTGGTCCCAGAAGGTCTTAAGCATGGCCTGGTACATCTTCTTGTATTCCGGCCGGAGCTGACTGCGGTCGGCCCCTTCATAAGGCGGTTCGCCCGGGTAGGGATGCTCGCCGAACAAGGGCCTCGGAGCAAACCCCCAGCCGAATAGATAGAGGTGCCAAGGCGTGTAGGAATGCGGGGCCTTCACTTCGTCGAAGTACCATTGGGCCATCTGGTCGAACTCAGTGAAGTCGGCAATGACCTGGCCGTCCTTGTAGTCGAACTTCGGGGCAACCCGAATTCGATCGGGGCAGAGTCGGCGACTTGTCATGAAGCGAACGATCTCCGGATACGCCTCTTCGAGCGACTGCTGCCACACCTCGCCTCGGCCCAGCCGTGCGTCGTAGATCGCCTTGACGTGGTTCTCGTCGGGCAAGGTGAAGTCCCAGACGTGTACGGCCAGGGGGACCTCAGCGACCGACTTGCCTTGCGAGACGAAACGCACCTTGCCGGAGTAGTCTCCAGCTGCCGCGTCTTTGGCGACTCCCACGGTGACCCACACGGCGTGGGTTTGGTTGGCCGGCAGATCCAGCGTGTTACGAGGCAAGAGCGGATCGGGCCAAAGGCCGGCCCAACCGTCGCATTGGCCCGGTTGGGTAGGAATCTTGCGTTGCCAGGCAGGCGAGAGCGACTGGTAGTAGCTGGTCGGATGATCGATCGGCACGTAGCCGACGACGTTGACTTCCACGTCTTGGAGCTTTGCCCCCTGGGGCCCGGTGAGTGGGTCAACGACCACTTGCACCCCCTGGAGGGCTCGCGGGCTGCGAATGGCCAGTTGCAGCGGCTCCTTCTCGTTGCGGGCACAGGTGATCGTCGCCGGCGGCGCGGTGCGGGGGGCCGGCTCATCAGGGAAGACCTTGACGACCGCTTCGACGGGCCAAACCCGCATTGGGGCGGTCTCTGGGAGCGGCCGCCCTTCCAAGCAGGCCACCATGCCCGGCAGGCATTCGGCCATCAACACGCCGTCGTGCCAAAGCGTGCCCGTGGCGTCCATCGTCAGGTGCACGTGCAGCGAGGCCGCATCGGCCGGCATCACGACCCGGCCCGACAGGAGCTTCCAATCGGTGGTCCCATTGAGGTCGGGTCCGATACTGAGCATCGCATCCGTCTTGCAGAGCTTTCCGGACGCATCGAGGCAATGGGCGTGCAATCGCGCGTTGCCCTGAAGATCCTCACACTTGACCCAAGCGGCCAGAAGATAGGTATGCCCGGCTTGCACCGGAACCTTCTGCTGCCAGCCGCGCCAATTCTTCTGGGCGTTGTGGGGCACAAGCATTTTCGCACATCGCCGCCCCAGTTCGGAACGCGTCGTCGTGTCAAAGCCGAAGGTCACTCCCTCACGAGCGTTCGCACCGCTGGCGGTCCATCCCTCGGGCAAGTCCTTGCCCTGTTCAAAGCTGGGATTCTTCACCAGATTGTGCGAACCGGTAACCAGCGTGGGGTATTGCGAAGCAGTCGGGAGTTTGATCTGCGGGTTATTCGTGTAGTAGACGTAATAATTGGCTACCGTTTTGGACGGCACCTGGGCTTCCAACAGCATCAGGTTGCCGTCGAGGAAATGCTTCACCGGTTTCCCGTCGTGGATCGCGACGACTGCGTTGCGGTTCAATTGGCCGTGCAGACGGCTATCGAGCATGCCGGCGTTGAGGAAAACGAGCGGCCGAGGTAACGCCTGTTCGGAGAAGTTGTAGACCCGCACAAGCAGGCGGTGGTCCCAAGAAGCCCCGTCGGCCCGCTGGGGAGCATGCCAGGTCGCGTCGCGGCCCGTTTCGTTGAGCGTCATTCGCTCGGGAGCCGAGGCCCGCGCGAGGAGCGTTCCGTCGTGGTGGCATTCGAGCGTGACGTTGTCAAACCAGGCGGTCCCCGTGCCGCGAAGGACGGTCCCCAGATCGGCCCGATTCGCCTCGGCCGGGGCCGTGAATTCCGCGGTCACTTGCTTCCAATCAAAGGTCCCCTCGCCGGCCGTGAGCATCGGCGCAATCATCATCGACTTTTCTTGATTGCCCACATGGATGTACCAGCCAGCGCGTCCCTTGACGTTCTCCGCTTTGACCCAGGCCCGCATGACGTACTTGGCCCCGCCGATGATATGGATGCCGGCCTGGCGCGTGGCGATCCAGGTGGGCTCGGCGCCGTCGGCAACCACGGTCTTCAGGCAGCGCGTGCCCGACTGCGGATGCTCCGTACTCCAGGTGGCCTGGTGCTGGGCGTCGGAGTCATCGTGTTTCCAGCCGCTGGGCACGTCGCCACTTCCCTGTTCGACATCGCCGTTGACCAGCCCCATGCGCACGTCGAGCATGTCGGGCACCTGGCCGGCGGTCGGATTGTCGAAGTAGACGTAATAGGTGGCTGAGCCATGTGCAGGACACTCGGCGGGGAGCACCAACGTGCTGCCGGCCGGGATCGGGCCATCGGCCAGCGGATTGCCGTCCGGGCCGTTGACGGCGTAGAGCATCTCCACGCCGTCGCTGTTGGTCAGACGGATCTCTCGCAGAGCCTGACCGACCAGCGCGGCCTCGCCGTCGGCCGTGCCGATCCGGACGGAAACCGGCTCGCCCTCGGCCGGAGTGGCGCGGTCGTTTTGGACCGTGATGGCCACACGCCCCTGCCACCAGCCACCGCCATCCAGATAGAGCGGATGCCGCCAGGGGGTAGCGGCCATCGCCGATAGGCTAAGACTGAGCACGACAACGATGAGAAAGCTTCGTCCAATCTGACGCATTATTGATCCTTTCCCTTTGGAGTGTTTGCTCAAGGTTTTTTGAGTGATTTGCTAGTTTAGTTCCCTAACGGGGGCCCTGCAATGTGCGAGGGGGCGCGACTCCCTTGGTTGTCCGCCCTCTGATGCGTTCTGATGAATAAGACCTGTAGGGAACGCCCTCCGTGGCGTTTCGGGCGATGGCGATGATGGAACGCTACCGAGGACGTTGCCCACAGGATCGGGAGCGGTCGCTCTTGCCCCCGCCGTTTTGGAATCAAGCTTGGTTCGCGGGGGGGGCTTGGGGTGAATCTGCATTTTTCAAAGTGGGATATGCGAATACTCATTTTGTGCCCCTCCGCGCTTCCCAAAGTGGTCGCGGGAGAGTATCTTGAGGGTTTTGGCTGTCGGCGGCGTCTGCGGTTGGAAGAAGTGTGGCTGCGGGGCGTGTGCTGGCCATGCCGAAGAAAGAGAAATCCCTCGGATTGCGCCAACCCCAGTGTCGGGTAGATTGAGGGAGGGTGTGGGAGGTATGGCAGGCTTGGCGGCCTGACGTATATAACGAGACAGGGGGCGTAATTCCTAGCAAGAGCGACTCCCTGAGTGCAATGTTGCGACTTCGGATTCCTTGACGCGGAGTTTTATTTCATGGCAGCTACAGTTGACACCGAAAAGTGCTCCGGATGCGGCGAATGCGTTCAGTCTTGCCCGCTGGAAGCGATTACGATGCAAGACAACGTGGCCGTGGTCGACGCAGAGACCTGCGGTGATTGCGGTGCTTGCGTCGACGTTTGCCCGAATGAAGCGATCTCTCTCTGATCGTTCGCGAGCGACGAACCTTAGGTTTGAGCATAAACGGTGGACGGTGCGTGGCACGGTCCGCCGTTTTTGCTTGCCACCGCGAAGCGCGGTGACGTACCAGATTTAGCCGGCGAGCTTGTCCGCCGCGTTTTGGCGCATGCACGAATGATTGTTGACGGGACAACACGGTGTGCAAGCCCACCGGCTCCATGGTGGTGGCCGCATCCATAGTTCAAGGAGCCTCTGTTCATGCCGCGTGACGAGCGTCAGGGACCGCCGGAAATCGCCCTGGTCGGCGATTTGGCGGACAATCAGAGCGAATTGTGCGAGAAGTTCTTGGACATCGAGCCGGGCGGGGAATGCCTGGTTTATTTCGATTCGCTGGGGGGAAGCCCCTATTGTGCGATTGCCCTGGTCTCGCTGATCCGCTTGCGAGGTCTGAAGGCCACGGCGATTGTTGCCGGCGAATGCTCGTCGGCTGCGTTATGGCCGTTTGCCGCCTGTCAGCGGCGGCTTGTCACGCCGTATAGCACGATGTTGTTTCACCCGATGAAATGGCAGAGTGAAGAGAATGTGGCCCTGGCCGAGGCGGCCGAATGGGCCCGACATTTCGCCCAACTGGAAACCGAGATGGACCAACTCCTCGCCGATCTGTTCGAGGTTCCCTTGGAAAAACTCCGTCCCTGGCTCACTCCTGGGCGTTATGTCTCCGGTGCTGAACTGGCCGAGGCCGGCCTGGCCGAGATGATCCCCCTCAAGCCGCTCGATCTGATCGGAAAAAAGCTGCCCGGCCGCTCGAAAGGGCGATGACTTGTGGCAAGTGAGGGAGAGGACAAAATGCCCATTTGGTCTTCCGGCTTATGGCACGCAAAAGCACACGTCGCGATTTTCTGACCGGGAAAGCCGCGGGAGACGCCGCCGCCGATCGGCTCGAAGAGGCTGTCGCGGGCGACGGGCTCTTGCCGTTCGAACCGGACGGCGAATCGCTCCTGTTGCATGTGGCACGGCGGGCGATGGCCTGCGAATTCCAGGTGTTTTTCAACGTCGGGCAGTACGCCAATGCCACGGAAGCCGCCCTCGGGGCCCTCGACGTGATCGAGCGACTCGAAGCGCAGCTCTCCGTGTTTCGCCCGACGAGTGAAGTCAGCCGCCTCAACGCCCTGGCTGCCGAAGGGCCAATGCCGGTGGAGCCGCGGCTGTTCGAGTTGCTCCAGACGGCCTTAGAACTCTCCGAGGCGACGGCCGGGGCCTACGACATCACGTCCAGTCCGTTTTGGAAGGCCTGGGGATTCGCACGCCATGAAGGGAAGATTCCCACGGCCGACCAACTGGCCGAGGCGCGAAAGTGCGTCGGCTATCAGGGGCTTCACCTCGATCCGGAGCAGAAGACAATCCACTTCCGCCAAGAAGGGATGGAGATCAACTTGGGGAGCATCGGCAAAGGCTATGCCCTGGACCGAGCGGGGGAATGGCTAGCCGCCGCAGGCATCAACGATTTCCTGTTCCATGGCGGACAAAGCAGTGTCCTCGCCCGGGGGTCTGAGATTGTCGATGGCCGCGTGGCCGATCCGGCCCAGTCACGCGGTTGGCCCGTGGGGATTCGCCATCCCCTCCACAGAAACGTCCGGTTGGCGGAAGTCCGGCTGCGCAATCGAGCCTTGGGCACCTCGGGCACCGAGAATCAGTTCTTTCGCTATCAGGGGCGGCGCTACGGGCACATCCTCGATCCCCGCACGGGCTGGCCCGCCGAGCAACTCCTTTCGGCTACGGTGCTGGCACCCACGGCAGCGTTGGCCGATGCCCTCTCGACCGCTTTCTTCGTGATGGGGGCCGAGCCTGCCCTGGCGTATTGTCAAACGCACCCGGAGATCGCCGCCATCCTCTTATGCCCCGTTCGTGGTGCCAAGGGCTACGAGATTCGCACCGCAGGGCTCGAAGCAGGAGATCTCCGCTTGCTTGCCGAGTAGAATTGGGGGGAGAATGTGATGCAAGAGAGTGCGGTTGGAGGGAGCACGCAAGCCGGGTATACTCTCTCTTTTACCCAATAGCGGGGAATTCTGCCGACTTCACAGGGCCGGGGCAATCGGTTTAACGCCAGAGCGGCAAATTGTCGTCGATTGGCCCCGCTATTCTTGAATTTTGACTTCATGAGCACGTTCTTACTCAGTCCTGGGTCCTATCTGGCGATCATCCTGTTGTTGATCCTGACAGGACTGGGGCTCCCTGTCCCTGAAGAAGTGGCGATCATTGCCGCCGGAGTGATGGCCGGCCATGGCCAGATGGATCCTTGGTTGGCGTGGGCATCGTGTATGGTTGGGGT
Source organism: uncultured Planctomycetaceae bacterium (assembly GCA_964558295.1). GTDB lineage: Bacteria > Planctomycetota > Planctomycetia > Pirellulales > Thermoguttaceae > JBDKTH01. Next base: position 14,564 of record CAZLDQ010000076.1, read on the forward strand.
GCTGATGGGCGATCTGGTGGTCTACGGGATTGGACGCCATTTCGGTCGGGCGTTCATCCGAGAGCATCCCTCCTGGGCCCGGCTGGTCAACGCCGAACGCGAAGCGCAGCTTGAGCGGATGATCCAGCGGCACGGGCTGAAGGTCTTCTTCCTCGCCCGCTTCCTCGTCGGGCTTCGCTCCCCCGTCTATCTGGCCGCAGGAGTGCTGCGCATGCCCGTGCGACGGTTTTTGCTGATCGACTTGTCTTGTGCCAGTGTGGTCGTGGGGCTCTTCTTCCTGCTGAGCTTCTATTTTGGCCAGACGATTGTCCTTTGGATCCGGCGGGCAGAGATCTTGATTACGGTGCTTGTGGTCGTAGGGCTTGCCGTGACAGGCCTCTTGGTCTGGCGGCACTATCGTGCCGCCCGCACCGCACCCACCCCCGGGGGTGTAGAGAAACTAACCTCCAAGAAGGACCCCGAGAGCGCCTCGTATGTCGACGAGGCTAAACACGTGGTGTAGGATTGTACAGAAACCTCCGGCACAGTCGGGGGCCCCCGGTGTTACGAGACGTCGAACCGGGGGGACTCGTGGCCGAAGGCTGGAAGAGCCACTCCAGGGGAGCCATGCGATGCCCATGCGTTTGAGGGTCTCGTCGATCGTCCGTCTTATCTTGGTCGTGCTGATCCTGGCGGCGGTCGCTCTCCCGGCACGCGCCCAGCAGGTGATGTCGCCGTCGCGAAGCTTGTTGGCCACGCTGGTGCGGCAGGAAGCCGTGCGTGCGGCGATCGTTTCCGGGCGAATCGTTGTCTGGAAGACGCCGGCTCGGGGGATGCCGTTGCAGCGGGTCGTCTCGGGTAAGAAGGAGAAGTTGACCATCCGCACCGTCGACCGGAAATCGATGATCCAATACGAGAGATCGTCGGCTGACGAAGAGATTCTGATCGAGATTGCCAGCACCGATCGGGCACGTTTGGCGCGAATTCCTAAACAAGCGTCGGATCCCGTCCCGGTGGAATACGTCCAACAGGAGCCGGGGGTCGTTCGCCTGGTGGTCGGCCGCACCGAGTCGCAGAAGGTGTATCAGGCCGCGAGCCTATGGCACCTGTCGCTCGCCCATCGCGAGGCGTGCCAGCAATATCTCGTCCCGCTGCTGAAGCTGATCAACGACAGTTGGGACGTTGTTCATGTCAGCGAACAAGTCGAAAAAGCGATGGCCGCGAAAGAGACCGATCACCAGCCTCCCGACCGGCACCGCTGGGACGCCTTAGTCGAGCAATTGGGGAGTGAGCAGTTCACCCAGCGGGAAGCGGCCGACCGCGAGCTAAGGGCGGTGGGACCGCGAGGGATCTGGTACTTGCAAACCCTCGACCCGAAACGGTTGGATCCCGAGCAACGTTTCCGGATCCAGCGAATCCTGTTGGCCTTAACCGTCCCCAACCAGGAAGACACGGTTGATCAAGTCGTTCGCTGGTTGGCCGGTGATCCCCAAGCGTGGCTGATCCTCCTGAACCACGCGGAGGAGTCAACACGGCGCGTGGCCGCCGAGCAACTCCGGTCTCTCCTCGATCGGCCGATTGCCTTTGACCCCACGGCCGACGCTCCAACCCGACAACGCCAGATCGAGCAGTTGCGGGCTAACGGCCTGGGCATCGCGAAGGACTGAGAGCATACCGTGTCCCCGTTTAGCCGTGCCACTCGCGTCGCGTGCTTGGGGAACCGCTTTGCGATTCTTCTTTCAGTCGGCCGCTTCCGGGATGTAGAGGAGCCGGCCGCATGCTTTGCAGAGGACGGGCTGGCCTTGCATCAGTAGGTTGACCGTGTTCAGCGGGATCTGTTGGTTGCAACCGCCGCAGAATTCGCCAAACACAGGGGCCAGGGCGTCCACCCCTTTGAGCCGCACGGCACGGCTGTAGTGCCCGCGAAAATCCTCGGGCAGTCCGGCTTCTTGCTGTCGGAGTTCTACTTCGAGACGTTGGATATCGCCGGTGATCAGCGGCAACTGTCCCTCGACCTCCTGGCGGGTTTTGGCGGCTTGTTCTTGGGCCTTTTTGACCATGGCCTCGGCCTCGGCCACCTTTTTCTGTAGTTCGTCGAGCTTTTCCATCGCCTCGAGGATCTCGTCGGCCAGCACGCTGTTGGCCATTTCGGTTGCGGCGATTTCCTCTTTGAGAGCCTGGTACTCGCGGTTGTCTTTGGCTTGCCGCATTTGGCCGCGGCGTTTTTCCACGCCTGCTTCGGCGGTCGACAACTGCATCTGTTTGTCGTCGGTGGCCGTCTTGAGCTTGCGGAATTCGTCGCGGGCGAGGGTCAGTTGGGCCTCTTGCCGCTGAATGTTGGCCTGATGGGCCTGGAGCATCCGCGGGCCACGTTCCATCCGCTCGCGCAAATCGTGAAGCTGCTGATGAATGCGGTGCAAAGTTCGAAGGGTTTCAATCGTACCGTTCACTTGACTGGACATATCTCTCGCTAACCACACAGGTTCGATGAAGCAACAAAAAAAGCCGCTGGTCCGAAGAACCAGCGGCTTGACGCACAGGTCGCGTCAGCCGGCGACCCGTTCCAAGAATCCTGCCAGTTGTTGGCTCCGTACCGGGTGTTGCAGCTTGCGGACCGCTTTGGCCTCGATCTGCCGGACTCGCTCACGGGTGACTTTGAAGATGCGTCCCACCTCTTCGAGGGTATACGTGTACCCGTCTCCCAACCCATAGCGCAGCCGGATAATCTCCCGCTCGCGATAGGTGAGCGTCTTGAGCAAGCCTTCGATTTTTTCCCGAAGCAACTCAATGTTCGCCGCTCGATCTGGACGGGGGGTCCCGTCATCTTCAATGAATTCCCCGAAACAGCTATCTTCGCTCTCACCCACCGGACGGTCAAGACTGATCGGGTGGCGTCCCATATTGAGCACTCGCCGGGTTTCGTCGAGGCTCAAATCCGCCGCGCGGGCCGTTTCTTCTGTTGTCGGCTCTCGACCGAGTTCTTGCAAGAGCCTCTTGGAAGTATTTTTCAATTTGCTGAGCACATCAATCATGTGCACCGGGATGCGGATTGTCCGGGCCTGATCGGCAATCGCTCGGGTGATCGCTTGGCGAATCCACCAAGTGGCGTAGGTCGAGAACTTGTAGCCCCGGCGGTATTCGTACTTGTCAACGGCCCGCATCAGACCCGTGTTTCCCTCCTGAATCAGGTCGAGGAAGCTGAGCCCCCGATTGCGGTATTTCTTGGCGATTGACACCACCAGACGGAGGTTACCGCCGGAGAGTTGGCGCTTGGCCTCCTCGTAGTCGCGATATTGCGACCGCATGATCTCGCATCGCTTGCGCAGGCTACGCGGGCTTTCTTGGGTCATGACCATCAGGTCGCGAAGCTCGCGGCGCAGGTTGGCTCGTTCATCGGGACGAAGCGGCAGATCCCCCTGTTGGAGTTGCTGAAGCCGCGCACGGATTTGGTCCATCCGGCTGGAGACTTCTTCCATTTGTCGCATCATTGCTTGTACACGTCGGGTCCGCAGGCTCAACTCTTCCACCAGCGTCAGGCATTTCCGGCGGCGGCGAATGAACCGCTTGCGGGCCGCAACCCGTTCTTCCGGCGAGGTCCGCTTGCTGATCAAACGCTGGAAGTCTTCTTCAATCGCCCGGGTCAGCTTGGTCAACGTTTCCAAGTTGTGCGGCATCCGACCGAGGATCTGCTCCTTGGTCAACCGTTCGGTGAGCGAGACCTTGACGGTCCGATCGAACGGCAGGATCCCCTTGTGCACCTTGGCCAGCGTGGCGATTGTGTTCTGCATGCCGAGGCTGCAACTGAGCACGGTACGGCGGAACCGCTTGCGCGTGACCTCGATCTTCTTGGCCAGCATGATCTCTTCCGTGCGGCTGAGCAACGGGATCACGGCCATCTGGCTCAGGTAGAGCCGAATCGGATCGCTGCTCCACTTCGCCGCTTCATCGGGAAGCGTCGGCGCCGGCGTTTCGGCCTCGACGGCCGGCAGATTGACGACCGAGCGGGCTTTGACGGGCGCATCGCCCGACGACTCGAAAAACTCCGGCTCAGGCGCCGTGTTGACCAGTTCGATCCCCGCATGGTCGAGAGAGATGAGAAGATTGTCCAGCTTTTCCGGGTCGACGGCTTCGTCGGGCAGGTAGCTGGTGACTTCATCGTAGGTCAGATAGCCTTGGGCCTTGCCTTTCGCAACCAGTTCACGCAATTCCTTATCGAAAAGGTCCACAGATCTCTCCTTCCGCGCCATCCTGGCGCGCTGGGTTGAAGGGAAATTCCGATCGTAAGCCGTTCGGCTGCGGGCCGACGCGGCTCCGATCCCCCGCGCATGGTCCTCACCCGTCCGTGGGTTCGGAAGCGCCATGCCGGGCGTGCTCCTGTTTTGTCTGGACGATCTTCTGCAGCAACTCTAGCTCCTGGTCCACATTCAACCGTCCGTTGCGAAGCACACTCAGGTCGGCCTGCGTGCGTCGCTCGATCTCTCGTTGCCGGAAACTCCGGATGAGGTGTTCCAAGAGGAGATCCGGATTGGTCATCCCCTTGGCTCGCCCTCGTTCGTCGCATTCGACCAACAGGTTTTGGATAACCGGGTCGTCAAACTCCAACATCAACCGCTCAAACTTCGGTGTTTGCCCGGCGTCGGCCAACCGGCAGCAGGCCCGATAGATTTCTCGGCAGGCCTCGGAGGCCAATTGCTCGGGGGCGATCTCCGCCCGCACGATGGCCACGCCCTCAGGATACTGCAAGAGCGTTTCCAACAACTCCCGCTGGCACGGGTCTATGCCGGCCTTGAGATCACGACGCACCACGGCCGGCCCGCCTTCCGGCGAAAACCGGTTCGGCATGGGGCGTTCGCTGCCTGAACGGCGCAGTGCGGTCAGTCGTGTGCGGACCTCTTGTTCCGGCACACGGAAACTGGCCGACAACCGCTGGAGGATTTTTTCTTCACGGAAGCGGCTGTCGCTCGTCGAATCAAGCCGCAGACGCGGGGCCTTGGCAACGATCGACACTAGCCGCTCCAGGGCTTGGCTGGCCGCATGCACGTCGTTGATCAGGTCGATCCCTTCCGTGAAGCTACGGAAGGCATGCTCCAAACCATCGACCGCATGGTGTGCCAATTGATCGCGAAACGCTTCCGCTCCATATTCCAGCAGAAACTCGCACGGGTCGAGATCGCCGGGAAGGGTCAGTACGCGCAGATCGACGTTCTGAGAAATGAACAGTTCCAGAACCTCGTTCGTCCGCCGTTTGCCGGCTTCGTCACCATCGAGTACCAGCACGATCCGATCGACAAAACGCTTGAGGATCTGGATGTGCCGTTCGCCGAGGGCCGTGCCAAGCACGGCGACCGCGTCGGTGAATCCACACTGGTGGGCAATGATCGTATCGGTGTAGCCTTCCATGACCAGGGCCGTGCGGCTTTTGCGCATCGTTTCCCGGGCCACGTCCAGGCCGTAGAGCAAATGACTCTTGGAAAACAGCGGGGTTTCCGGCGAATTGATGTATTTGGCGGGGCTTGTCGAGCCCGACTCCGGCAGCACGCGTCCGCCCAGCCCAACCGGCCGATCCTGGGGATCCCGGATGGAGAACAAGACCCGTCCGCGGAAACGATCGTAGGGGCGACCACCGTCTTGGGGGCGGGCCAAGAGTCCCACGGTTTCCAGATCCGAAACCTTGATTCCTACCCCTTGGGCGCGACGCATCAGCCAATCCCAACGATTTGGGGAAAAGCCGAGGTGAAACTTGGCGATGCTGTCGGCCGTCAGACCACGTTCGGCCAAATAGCGACGGGCCGGTTCGGCCTCCTCGTCGCGAAGAAGACACTCGTGATATTGTTGTTCGGCCCAGGCCATTACGCGGTAGAGACGCCGCTTGCTATCTCCCGGCGCCGGACCGGACGGTCCCGCAGCACTGGGACTGCCAGAGCCAGCTCCGCTGGGGGCGGATGGACGCGGGGGGGGCTTCAGCGAGATTCCGGCCTGATCGGCCAAGAGGCCCAAGGCCTCGGAAAACGAGACCCCTTCCATCTTCATGACAAAGCTGAAGATGTCGCCGCCAATATCACAGACCCAGCACTTGAACGACTGGCGTTCGGGGTTGATCTGCAGACTGGGCCGGGAATCGTCGTGCCAGGGGCACAGCGCCACGTAGTTCCGCCCTTGCCGGCGCAACTGGACATACTTACTCGCCAGCTCGACGATGTCGATCGCCTGCTTGATCTGCTCTTTGACATCTAGCGGCGCGTAAGAAGACAACGTCAGCTCCCTCTGTGTCGAGACTCGCGACTTCCTTTCCACGACAACAGACACAGGTCGGCAACTCCTTTTGCCGATGCGCTCGTCCCAGCGGCGGCCTGGTGCCCCGCGGAGACCGCGGCCCGAGCCGTTGGTTTCGCGGGCCCTCGGTCAAGTGCGGCCGATTATAGCCCGCCCCCCAAAAACGGTCAAGCACGTCGAGATTGGTGGACGGGGAATCGTGGCTAGTCAGAATGGGGTAAACAAGAACCTGCTAGCATGCCAACTAGACGGGGGATGCAAGGGCCTTTCAGCACCACGCATTATCCACATCCACCATGCACCATCCACCACCTTCCGTTTCCTACTGTCCGACAAATGAGGGGCGTTCGGCGATTTCGACGGTCAGTTCCACGGGCTGGCCGTCGCGGATCACCTTGAGTTTGACTTGGGAGCCGACCTTTGCCCGGCCCACCAGTCGGCTCAGTTCCACTGGATCCTCAATGCGCCGGCCATCCCACTCGACGATCACATCGCGTGCTTGGAAGCCGGCTTTTTCAGCGGGCGAGTCGGGCACGACACTGACGACGACCACGCCTTCGAGGCGATCCAGTCCGAGTTGCCGGGCGAGTGGCTCATTCAACTCGGTCATCTGAACACCGAGCCAGCCGCGCACCACCTTCCCGCCTGCCTTGAGGCGCTCGTAGACCTCCTTGGCTTTGTCGCTCGGGATGGCGAAGCTGATGCCCTGATAGGAGCGGCCGTAAATGGCCGTGTTGATCCCCACGACTTCCCCCTTGAGATTCACCAGCGGCCCGCCGCTGTTGCCGGGATTCACGGCCACGTCGGTTTGCAAGAACTCCTGAGGGCCCATTTCCGTGGCCCCCTCACGGTTTTTGGCACTGACGATCCCGGCAGTGACCGTTCGCTCCAGGCCGTAGGGATTGCCAACGGCCAAGACTTGATCGCCGACCTGCAATTGATTGCTGTCGCCCCAGACCGCCGCGGGCAGCTTGCCCGCATCGACCTTTAAGACGGCCAAATCATTATGCGGATCGGCGCCGACGACCTTGACGTTGTCGATCGTCCGGCCGTCCGCCAACTGGATGCTGGCCGTGGAGGCCTGGCTGATCACATGATAATTGGTCACGATATAGCCGGCCGGATCGACGATCACCCCCGAGCCTTCGCCCGCTTGGGCGCGAGGTAGTCCGCCCCACCATTCGTCGCCAAACCCCCGACCGCTAACCACCTGGACCGTCTTGATCCCAACCACGCTAGGCGACACGCGCATCGCCGCCAGCCGATAGCGGTTCGAGGCGTCCGGCATTTTTTCCAGGGCGTCGCCAGCAGCGTCCATCTCCGCCCGCAGCTTGCCCCGCGTCATCGCATATTGTACCTGCTCGGCCAAATACGGCAGGACCAACAGCAGGATCAGGCCCAGCAGGATCAGCAACAAGGCGCCGGAAACCTGTCGGGACGGCAGGACGAGCGGGGAAGGGGGCTGCAATGGACGGTTCGGGGGGGACGGTTCGTAATCCTGCATGGAAAGGCTCATCTCCTCAAAAGACTACCTGCTCCCAATGGAGGAATTATAAGCCCTGCTTAGTCCTTGAATACCCCGACACCCCACCTTCGAATCTCCCGGTGCTTTCCTTCCCCGCACTTTTGGAGTATCTTGCAAGTCGGCGGCGGAATGATCACGACACACGCGGTGGAAAATGCCGCGGCGGAACGGATCGAGTCATCTGCTCATGTTTTTTTCTCCACGCATCAGTACGAAGCAACTGGCCGCTTTGTGCCGCCGTCTGGCGATTTCCTTGGAAGCCGGGATCGACGTGCGCAAAGTCTGGGCCCGGGAAGCCGAACGGCCGATCGGGCCGACGGCCCGACGCCGGGTCGAATCGATCAGCGAGGCTGTAAACCGGGGCGATAGTCTCGGCGAAGCCTTGGCCACGACGGGCGACTATTTTCCGCCGCTCTTTCGCGAGTTGGCTGCCGTTGGCGAACAGACTGGGCACTTGAGCGAGTGTTTCAGCCAGTTGGCCGATCATTACGACGGCCACCTCCGTTTGCGCCGCGTCTTCCTGGCCGCCATCGCCTGGCCCATGATCCAATTGGTCCTCGCCCTGGCCGTGATCGGCTTTTTGATCTGGATCATGGGCGTCATCGGCCAGTTTACCGGCACGACGGTCGACATCCTCGGCTTCGGGTTGGTGGGCAACTCGGGACTGGCCATTTACGTGAGCTTTGTGGCCCTCGTCGGTTTTGGGCTGTTTGTGGTGATCCACGCCATGCAGCGCGGCTTGTTCTGGGTGGCCCCAATCCAGATCGCCTTGATCCGCGTGCCGATGCTCGGGCAAGCCATCCGGACACTAGCCCTCGCACGCCTGGCCTGGTCGCTCCACCTGACGCTCAATACGGGCATGCCCTTGCGCCATGCCCTCCAGCTCAGCCTCCAAAGCACCCACAACGCCCACTTCACACGCCACCTGCGCACGATTGACAAGTCGGTGGCCGCAGGCAACTCGCTCTACGAATCGTTTCTCCAGACCGACGCCTTTCCAATCGAATTCCTCGATGCATTGCACACCGGCGAAGAGTCCGGCCGGCTGGTCGAGACGATGGCGATTCTCAGCCGCCAGTACCAGGACCAGGCCCAAGCTGCGATGCGCGTGTTGACGATGGTCGCCGGCGTCGCCGTCTGGGCCGTGATCGCGGTTTTCATCATCATGATGATTTTCCGGATCTTTTCCTTCTACATCGGCACGATCAACAACGCGCTAAGCGGATGAAGGGCCGTTGCAAAGGAGCCAACGCCGTCGCGGCGAAACCGCTCTGCCCCGAAACCGACGCCGCAGAAAGTCATGCAGTTCGGAGGAATCGGCACGATCCCGTCTGTGGTGGGGGGGCGGTTTTCGCCCGTCATGGGACGCCGCCGTGGAAGCCGGGCGCGAGCCATAGTCAGTCTGAGCGGTCAATCCGGCCCTTTCCCCCTCCCCCCAAACACTTTACAATCGTCGGTGTTTGAATGCGGAATGCTGACTGCTGAACGCTGAGCCCCAAGCGTGGCCTGGCACGAAAAGGCAACGGCGGGCAAGCCCGCCCGCTACGCGGGTGGGGGGCTGAACGTATTGTGGGGCAAGATGGCCGCTCGGCGAGTAGACGTTGCCGCGTATAACGACGAATCTCAAATCTCGAATTTCAGATTTCAGATTTCAGATTTCAAATCCCCAACCCCCAACCT
>CAZLDQ010000077.1:0-23937 GCA_964558295.1 uncultured Planctomycetaceae bacterium
GGCGTGCCGGTCTTTTGGGCCAGGTTGTAGATCCGCACGATGTCGGCCAACGAGGCGGCGACCGGCTTGTCGATGAACAGCGGTTTTCGGGCGGCGAAGACCGGTTTGGCCTGGGCCAAGTGGGGCCGGCCGTCGATGCTCAGGATCAACACGCCGTCGACCATCGGCAGCATGGCCTCGATCGTATCGACAAGCTGAACGCCCATGTCGCGCATCGCCTGCTTGTTCTTTTCGATGTGATCGGCGCTGAAGGGGATGTCTGGGCTGAAGGTGGGCACGGGGGCAACGAGTTTCATATCGCTGGCCGGCGATGCGGTTTTCGGATCGGTGAGAATCCTGGTCCAAGGGACCGCATGGGCATCCAAGCCAACGATTCCTACGCGGATCGGCATCGTCGCGTCTTCGGCAACCACACAGGTTGCGGTACCGCAAAGGATTCCCAGCAGGACGACCAAGCGGAGGAGCGAGGATGCAGGCATGGCACTTTTCCCAGGATGTCGGACAATCTCCACGAGGGCTGGCCCTTCCAGTCCCCGCGAATTATGATCGTAGACAGGAGGGGGGATGTCAATGTGGGGTTGCGTCAAAGGAACTAAGCATTTGCGTCACCAGGGTGGTGGTGTGGGAGAGGTAGGCGGATGAGAAGTGTTCTGGGTCTGGTGATGGGCACGCTGCTGGCGACTGGGACAGTCGGAATGGGGGCGGAGGGCGTTCGCCTAGAAAAGGACGTTGCTTACCTCGGACCGGATCGAGAGGAGAAGGGGGATCTCTATCTGCCGGCGAACGTGGCGCCGGGGACTCGTTGTCCGGCGGTGGTGATTATTCACGGCGGCGGTTGGTCGGGGGGCGACAAAGGGGCGGTCCGGGAGATCAATATCGGTACCACGCTGGCGGCGCACGGATACGTGGGGTTCAGCATCAACTACGTGTTGGCCAATAAGGGGAACCCCACGTGGCCGCAGAACCTGTACGACTGCAAGACGGCGGTCCGGTGGCTTCGCAAGAATGCGGATCGGTTGAACATTGATCCGGAGCATATTGGGGCGATCGGTGGCTCGGCAGGCGGCCATCTCACGGCGATGCTCGCGGTCACGGGGCCGGACGCCGGCTTGGATCCCCCAGGGCCGTACGGGGAATATTCCTGCCAGATTCAAGCGGCTGTGGACCTCTATGGTCCGGCTGACTTGATGACTTGGCCGCCGCACGGCAAGGGGATTTCGATGTTGCCCGCCGCGCGGGAAGCGAAGCCCGAGCTATACAGGCTTGCCTCGCCGGGTACGCATGCCGACAAGAACGACCCGCCGATCCTGATTCTTCACGGGACGGCAGACACGACGGTAGATGTCGTGCAGTCCAAGCAACTGGCTGAGGTTCTCAAGCAAACCGGCACTCGGCACGAGTTGATCCTTGTGGAAGGGGCCCCCCATACGTTCCACCTTCAGCCCAAACAACGCGATCTGCGCCCGGTGGTGCTGGGGTTCTTCGAGCGGTATTTGCGACCGGCGAAGTAGCAGCGCCGGACGCAAGCGAATTGGGGAGATATGCGGGTCACCGGGAGCGCGGTTTGGGCTCGGGGAGGTACATGTCGGCCCAGGTCAGCTTGCACTCGTCGATCATGTCGAGGCAGTATTCGAGCCGGCCGAGGTTGGCGTCGGTGTTGTTGGTGCCGAAGGTGAACTTCACGCCGGCTTGCTTGGCCCGTTTGATGAACGCCGCGCTGGGGAGGTGGTAGCGGGCGTTGATCTCGATGGCAATACGATTCTTGACGGCTGCGTCGATCACCTTTTGCATCCGTTCCGGCGTCCAAAGCTCGTCGTATCGGCTGGCAATGCATTCGGGCAGATAGGTTGCGTTGACGTAGATGTTGATCGGCTCGTGATTCAGGATGTCAAGGATTCGCTGGACATACATGTCCATGAACTTTTGCGGATCGTCGATCGACACTTCGTCCTTGATCCACAGGCGGGTCCGTTTGCCGTTGTCGTCGGTAAACGTCATGGCGTCGGTGAAGACGTAGTCGAATTGTTGGATGGCCTCGGGGGAGAAGAGTTTGACCCACTCGCGTCCTTCGGCCTGCATGGCCAGCAAGACCGGCTGGCCCTTCATCGATTCCAGAAACTCGTGGATGCCGGCGTCGGTGGTGATGGGGAACCCGACGCCGCAGTTGACGGCGATTCCGTAGTTGATGCCGGTCTTGCGGGAGTTGGCCAAAGCCTGTTCGATTGTCATCCCGCCTTTAAGATGGACGTGGAGGTCGACCAGCGGAAAGTTGGATCGTTGGAGCTTGGCGAGTCGTTGGTCACAGGCGTCGGCGGCGGCCGGTTCTTCGACGCTTCCCGGGGCATTGTCGGGAAGACGGCGGACTTCGATGCTCTTGAAAAACACGGTGCTGTTCGGGTCATGGGCTTGCAGGGCGAAGGTTCCGTGCGAAATCCGGCGAGCCAACGCATTTGGATCGGTAGTCGATAGGGCCGGCTCGATATAATCGACCAGCAGGATATCGTTGACCGAAATGCGTGCCCGTTTACCGGTTACGACGACGTGCAGGGTAAACCACTCGTTGTCGCGGACGAACGTCACATACTGGTTGCGGAAACCGTAGAGGCTGCCGGTCTTCTTCAACTCCCGGTAGTTGCCCTGGGGGACGTAGCTATTGTTGATCTGGACTTCGTACCCCTTCTTCGGCCAACCGGTGGGAAGAAATTCGGTGTGGAAGTAGAGGCCCGAATTGGCGCCGGGAGCGGTCCTGACCACTGCGCGAAGCTCGAAGTTCTTGTAGTCCGCCGCTGCTGTCTCGTTGCCAACGTAGAACAGATGGGCCCGTGGACCGTTCACGACGATCATGCCGTTTTCCACGCGAAATGAATCGGGATTCTCATTGGCTTTCCAGCCGGTCAGGGTTTTGCCGTCGAACAGTGGAGTCCAGTCGTCCGCCGCTTTTGCGCTGGCAGTCTGTGCGACAATAAGGAGCCAAAGGAGCACGAGACGGAGCGGGGAGTATCTCATGGGGGCAAATCCTTGGTGCGTGGTGTCAGCCGGAGAGATTTTGTTTGTCAAAACGCAACGCCAGTGTAATTGCCGGCAGTAGCGGTTACAACACTCAGTCGCTCGGTAGTGTAAACCAGTGGTTTCCCAGCACGTTGGCCAGGACCCAGCCTACGCCGGCCAAGAACAAGGTTGCCCAACTGTAGTTGCGGAAGTCCTCCCAGGTGGACGGTTCACCAGTGGCTGTAGTGGGATGTTGCGATCGTTGCTCAAGCCAGCGACATCCAATCGTCAGGAGAAGCGCCGCGAAGAAAGCGGCGTCGAAGAACGTCAGCCAACCGCTTCCGACGTAGACAATCCCATAGAGCAAGAGCATGAGCGCCATCGGCCCCAGGAAGATCCAGACCAAGCGGGGCAGTAATGCCGAGAGATGGGTGACGACTGCCTCGTTGTGAGGGGGCGGTGGTTGACGATGGGTGGGTGACATGGCGACCTCCCAGCCACAGATCAGGGGCGACCGATGGAACGTCCTGACGCGCAACGCGAGCGACTGCCAGCTCCGCTTTGCGGGAGCCGCGGCCCGCAAGGGAGGCGGTCCCCGGAGACACGCCGACATAGCTATTATAGGCGATCCGGATGCAGGGAGAAGGGAAATGGTGCGTCACGCGACCCGAGTTCCGCGACAGTGTGACGTCCGTCACGAAGGATCGTTTCTGTGTGAATCGCACTATTTTGTCATTTGTCAGAGGTTCGCTTCCCACACGCGACAGGTTGTGGAGCAAGGCGGGCGAGGGCACTCTATGGCCTGGAACGGCCGGCCAGACACTCTGGGGCTTGGCTGTCGCCAGTTGGTTGCCGTCGTCGATTCAGTTCTTCTGGGGAATCCAGACACGATACCGGGAGGCTTCGCTCCAAGTCTTGCCGGCGGAGGCGAAGTCGCACATCGGAATGGTCGCCTGGCCCTCCCCGGCTATCGGGACACGGAAGAGCATCCAGAGATGATCTGGTTTGGCGTCGGCAACGGGCACAAGATCGACAATGCCGTCCTGGTCGGCCGTGATTGCCGCGGGAGCATCGATATCGCCCGACTCCAAGCGACGATCGCGGGCTAGGACGATGGGGCCTCGCATCACCGCGGCGAAGGAAGAATCGCCGGGGGCGCGAACCAGTCGGGCTCGCAAATCGAGCTTCAGCGTGAGGGCATCGCCGGCCGTCCAGGTGCGTTTGAGCAAGGCGTAGCCGCCGGGGGTGACAGACTGCATTTGGCCGTTGAGCGCGAGTGTGGTCTGCGTGCTCCAGGCCGGAATCCGAAGCTTGAGGCCAAACGCCTCGGGCTTCTCCGGCACGATGCGGATGTGAACCGTGTCGCTCACCGGGTAGTCACCCGTCTGCTCGATGCGCACGGGATTGCCGGAGGGCAAGACGGCCGTGGCCGTGATCGGACCGTAGAGGTTAATCACCGGGCCTTCGGCGCTGGACATTACGGCGATCTGCGGCAGAAGCATCAGGCCGCGTGGGCCGTTGGCCACGCAGCAGTTCTGGTGCATGCCGCACTGTTCGGGAGCCCGTTCGCGGACGCCGGCCAAGGGGGCGTGGTGGCACCACCAGGTGCCGTCGGCACCCTGGGCGCCGAGGAGTGCATTGTAGGCGGCCACTTCGATCTCGTCGGCGTACGACGGCTGCCCGGTCAGGCGGAGCAACTGTGCGGCGAACTTGATCCACGTGACGGTGACACAGGTCTCCATGCCCTTGCTCCACGGTACGGTCTGGCGGTTGCGTCCATCACACCAACGTTCCCAGTCGGAGCCGGAGCCGATGAGGGTGATTTCCGTGTCGCGGATGTTCTTGAAGACTTTTTGAACCCCCTCGAAATATTCGGGTTTTCCGGTCACGCGGTACAGTTCCGTGAGCCCTTCGAAGCAGGACATCATCTCATAGGCCTTGGAACGGCCCTGGTCCATGTAGGTTTTGATCTTCGGTTTCGGACCGGGGAACATTTGGAAGACGGGCGTTTCGGCCAGGGCTTTGCGGAGAATATCAGGCCCCTTGGGCTCCGCCCACAGATTGACGATATACTCGCTGAAGGCAAGATAATCGGGCTGGTTGGTACGGCGGAACAAGAGGACCATCGGTTCGATGACCGAACTGGTGGCCATCCCGCTCCAGACGTCGTGTTCGAAGGGGTACGCCTTGCCGGGGCCGACCTCGCTGAGCAGGAAGTCGGCATGACGGCGAGCGGCGGTGAGCACGGCCTCATCGCCGGTGAGGTCGTACCAGGCCAGCAAACCGAGAAGCGTGTATTTTCGTCCCCAGATGTCCCAGTTCATGCGATGCCCGCCATCGGGATAGGTGCCGATGTAGCCGTCGGGCGTTTGCGTGGCGATCAGTTCTCTGACGGCGCGGTCGATGATCTCTTTCAGTTGGGGATCGGCCGAATAGCGATAAGCGGCGATTGCCGAGGTGATCCATTTGCCCCAGAACTCACTGCGCCACTCCCTTTTATCCTTCCGATCGCGGAAGGGTTGGACGAGGTGAGCCACGTCTTGGGCCATGATTCGTTTCTGGATGCACAGATCGATCTCGTCGCCGAGATGCCCCTGGATGCGGATCGCGCCGGGAGCCAATGGGATTAGCGTATCCTGGACCTTCACCGCGGCCTTTTCCGTCCCAGACGCGGCGGCCGTGAAGACCGTGAGGACTGTTCCAATCAAAACCGCAAGGTTTGCGCTGCGTTTCATGGGTGCTCATCCATACGAGGGTTTCAGGTTAATCGTTCCATTATGCCACCGGGAGTTCCTCGAATCCAGGGGGCCGAATCACCCGGACCGGTTCCGTAGTGGGGGTTGTTCCACCCGACTGTGTTGACAGGCAGAGTGGGGGTGGGATAATGGACAGCCATACAGTGGGCTTCAAACGGTCAAAACAGCATAACACGAAGGGGATGCTCATGAACAGGACTCACGTGACGCTTGCGGTAGTGTTCAGTCTGTCCTTGCTTGGCCCGGTTTTGGGGGATGACGTACGGTATGCGATCCAGTTCCCCGACGTGCCAGGATACGAAACGCTCCCCTGTGATCTCCACATGCACACCGTGTTTTCCGACGGTTTGGTTTGGCCTGCGGTGCGGGTCCAGGAGGCTTGGCGTCAGGGGCTGGAGGCCATTGCCATTACGGATCACATCGAGTACCAGCCGCACAAAACCGATGTGCCGACAAATCACAACCGCCCCTATGAATTGGCCGTCGGCAGGGCGCGGGAGATGAATGTGCTGCTTGCCCGGGGAACCGAGATCACGCGCGATACGCCGCCAGGGCATTTTAACGCGATCTTTCTCCAGGATATCGCGCCGCTCGATACGCCCGACTTCGTGGAGGCTATCAAACGGGCGAACGAACAGGGGGCCTTTGTGTTCTGGAACCACCAGGGATGGCAAGGAGAGGAGAAAGGGCGGTGGCTCGATGTTCACACCACGCTCTACAAGAACAAGTGGTTCCAGGGGATGGAGATCTGCAACGGGAGCGAATACTATCCCACGGCTCACCGCTGGTGCCTGGAGAAGAATCTTACGATGCTTGGCAACACGGATATCCATGATCCTGATTTGCGCGAGCGGAGCACGGCTGACAATCATCGCACAATGACGTTGGTCTTCGCCAAGGAGCGGACGCTCGATTCGATCAAGGAAGCCCTGTTGGCCGGGCGCACTGTCGTCTGGTATAAGGATCAATTGATCGGCCGCAGAGAGTGGCTCCAACCGCTGTTGGAGCAGTGCGTGCGTGTCAAGCCGCCTCAACAGCGTTCAGAGAAAGCCGTCTGGGTCGAGGTCGAAAACGTCTGCTCGGCCGACATTCGTGTCCAATGCACGGACGGCTCCGCGATGCCGGAGATCCTGCTTCCCGCCGGCAGTACGACGCTGGTGAAGATTCCCACCAGTCACCCGAACGAACCGTTTGAGGTGCCGTGCACGATCCGCAACTTCCTGGTGGCACCGGACACGGGGCTGTCGGTTACGGTGAAGATTGCCGGTCCGTGAAACCCGGCGACCGGAGGATCCTGCGGCCTCGCGGACCGCCGAGGTCGTGCGCGAAGATGGAGCACTTGGTCCGCAAGAGATCGAAGATGGGCCGGGGGTCAAGCGGTGGGATGGAGAATAGCGTCGACGAGCGTCTCAGAAGCCGTGGTTTTCGAGAGGTATACGGTTGCCCCCGCTTCGCGCATCGCCCGCGGCATGTCTTCCTCTTCGTGCATTGACAGGCCGATGACCCGGACGTCGGGCATTTCACTGAGGATATAGCGGGTCGCTTCTATCCCATTGAGCTTGGGCATGCTGACATCCATCAGCACGACATCGGGCTTTGTCTGGCGTGCCAGGACAACGGCCTGCTCGCCATCGCCGGCTTCACCGACCAGATCGATTTCCGGCCGTTCGCGGAGCAGGTCCGCCAGCCCTTTGCGCACCACGGGATGATCGTCGGCCAGCAGCACGCGAACCAAACCGGTCGGTGGCCGGACGGTCGGATGTGAGGGAAACAGGGCCATTTCGTTCGGAGCCGAGAGTTGGCGGCTGGGATGAGGTTCGGATTCGAGCCTCCCGAGGAATGGTTGTTGAGGGTGCAGCGGGGCCACAATCGTGACCCGTGTGCCGTGTCCCGAGGCGGCCTCAATCTCCAAACGACCGCCCAACAGCTCCAACCGTTCCCGGATATTGAAGAGTCCAAACCCACCTGGGCTTCCAACGACGGCATCTCCCTGAGTCGGGTCAAAGCCAACCCCCTGATCGCAGACTTCGATCTTGAGGTCGCTGTCATTGATGCTATGCATGCGGATGTGGACGGAGTCGGTCTGTGCGTGCTCAACAACGTTCGACAACAATTCGCGGACGGCTTGAAAGAGGAAGACGCGGGTTCCTTCGTCCGGGGGGTCTGCTTGCGGATCGATGTCCAGGTGGATTGCCAGCCGGTACTTTTCTTGCATCTGGCCGGCCAACCATTCCAGCGCCCCTGCCAGCCCCGCATTGTAGAGCACGGGTGGGCTCAGTTCGATGGTCAGCGACCGCGATTCGGTGATCGAATCCTTCAGCAGGTCGTCGATCTCGGCGACAGTGCGAAGGACCTGTTCGTCTTGCAACTGACGGCGCAAAGTGCCGACTTTCAGCCGGGCGACGACGAGGAGTTGGTGCAGTTGATTATGGAGCGCCTGGGCCAGGCGGCGGCGTTCACTTTGCTCGGCCTGGGCCAGCTTTGAGGTCAAAACCCGCAGTTGCGAAGCACGCTGTTCGGCGACGGCCGTGCGCTCCGCGACGCGTTGTTCGAGGGTTTCATTGAGGGCCTTGAGTTGGCGTTCCGCCTCCTTCCGCTCGGTGATGTCCGTAAAGGCCGTTTTGCAGAATACCCCCTGTTTGTCGTCCTCCTCGATCGGAATGCTGCGCAACTGGACCTCGATAATCTGGCCGTCCTTGGTTTGCAGCGTTACCTCGGACGTCGCTTCCTGACGATGTTGCACGCACTGGCGGATATGCTGGAGAAACTCATCCCGGTCTTCGCGGGCCACATAGTCAACCAGGGGGTATCCAGTCAAGCTTTCGCGGTCGGTTCCAAGCAGGCGGGCTCCAGCGAGATTGACTTCCTGGACGTACCCATCTTCGTCCAAATTGACGTACCCCACCGGAGCGAAGTCGTAAAGATCGATGTACCGGTCACGATACCGCTCCAACTGTTGAACCGCCTTGTGCAACCGTTCCTTCTCCCGTTCTGCATCTGCTAGCTGGCTTTCGCAGAACTGCGCAAATCGCCGAACCTCCTCCCCTTTGGGGGAGTCCGGATCACTGAAGTGATCGCGCAAGAGGGATTCGCTGCGTTGGCGCAGACGCGCGGAGTCCTCAGGGCGGGAAGACTCGTGGTTTGCCATGCATGGCCTCTGGAGGCATGGGAGGGATAACGCGGACAATTTGTCCGGAGTGTCGGACGATGAGCAAACAAACCATCTTGTTAATTTTACCCAGAAGGCTATACCTTGGCGGGAATTTGTGCATGTGCACCATAAAACATGGACCGGTAAGCAGTTTTCCGATGGGAGAAGACGCGGGGGATGATGCTACCCGTAACACACGGTTGTACCAGACACCTTTGCTGACTTGCTTGCGCATCTCTTGGGCGCGAGCTGACGTGGAGGCGTTACGGGGCCTCTGGACCGCGGGGGATGACCCGGTAGAATAGCCTGCCGCTGAAGCAGATATCGAGAGTGATGCCGAATTCTACGTCTCGTGCCTGACACACACGGAAGGAGCAGTAGCGTATGCCAATCACGTATGTTGCTTTGGGACGCGACGGTCCACGGGTCTCCCGCCTTGGGTTGGGGTGCATGGGAATGTCGGAGTTTTATGGCGCGCACGACGATGCGGAGTCGTTGGCCACCCTTCACCGGGCCATCGAACGAGGGGTGAACTTTCTCGATACGGCCGACATCTACGGACGCGGGCATAACGAGGAACTTGTCGGCCGGGCGATCCAGGGGCGACGCGAGCAAGTCGTATTGGCCACGAAGTTCGGGATTGTCCGCGACTCGCAAGGGGCCATGGTTGGCGTCAGCGGAGCCCCCAGGTATGTACACGCGGCGTGCGAAGCGAGCCTGCGACGACTGCACGTTGAAACGATCGACCTCTATTATCAACATCGCGTCGATCCTGGGGTACCAATTGAAGACACGGTCGGGGCGATGGCCGAACTGGTGCATCAAGGCAAGGTGCGCTACTTGGGGTTATCGGAGGCTGGGGTGGAGACCCTGCGCCGGGCGGTTCGCGTACACCCGATCGCCGCCCTGCAGACCGAGTATTCGCTCTGGAGTCGCGACCCTGAGGCCGAGATCCTCCCCACCTGCCGCGCCCTGGGCATTGGCTTTGTCGCCTACAGTCCCCTGGGACGCGGCTTTTTGACCGGGAAGATTCGTTCTCCCCACGATCTTGAAGCGGGAGACTGGCGCCGTAGCAGTCCCCGGTTCCAGGGGGAGAACTTCGCCCAGAATCTCCAGTTGGTCGAGAAGCTTAAGCAGTTGGCTTCACAGCGTGGTTGTACCCCCGGTCAACTGGCCTTGGCGTGGCTTTTGACGCAGGGGGACGACATCGTACCGATTCCTGGTACGCGCCATATTCAGCGAT
This sequence comes from uncultured Planctomycetaceae bacterium, assembly GCA_964558295.1. Taxonomy (GTDB): domain Bacteria; phylum Planctomycetota; class Planctomycetia; order Pirellulales; family Thermoguttaceae; genus JBDKTH01. Next base: position 10,139 of record CAZLDQ010000077.1, read on the forward strand.
TGGAAGAAAACCTCGGCTCCCTGGAGATCGACCTGACTCCACAAGAACGAGAAGCCTTGGACCAACTCGCCTCGCCGGAGGCGGTTCACGGGACACGCTATCCCGAAGCGAGCCTGCGATTGGTCAGTCGCTAATGGGGCTGGACAAACAAAACCGGGGATGGTTTCTGTACCCCTCGAGGACGCTTGCATAGCCTCTTGTTGCAGGCGATTGCTCGGGGAGTCTACAATGGGGCTAGTCCTGCCTATTGGCCCCATGTGGCCCGCCCTATGAGGAGTCACCATGTTCACCGCCTCACGATTTGTCCGTTGTCTTGTTCCGGCTTTGATTCTCTTGCTGGTTGCGGTTCGTCCGGCCCTGGCTCAGTTCGAAGAGCTTGGGACGAATCTGGCAGCGAATCCTTCGTTTGAAGAGAGTAAGGGGACGGGGCAGCCACGCGACTGGTCGGGGGACCGGCAGGTCTATACCCTGGATACGGCCGTGACCCGCACCGGGAAAGCCTCGCTGAAGTATGTCAACACCGACGCCGGACGCTACCGCTTGGCGACCCAGGCCGTTCCAGTGCAACCGGGTTGGAAGGTCCGCTTTCGCGTGTGGGTCAAGACGGAGGGGCTCGCCGGCAGCGAGTCGGGAGCAACAGCCTGCCTGGAATGGAGCGGTAAGGACGGCAAGTGGCTTGGCGGCTGTTATCCGAGTGGCGTTAAGGGGACGAGCGATTGGAAACGGGTTGAAGGGGTCACCCGGGTTCCCGAGGAGGCTACGGCAATCTGCCTCTCTTGCTATGTGCGCAAAGGGATGACAGGCACGGCTTGGTTCGACGACGTGGAGCTTGTCCGCGTGGCGGATCCGCCGATGCAGGTGACGCTGCTTGTGCCAGGTTATCGGGGCCGGATCACATCGGCTGGGCCGAGTGAGGCCCGCTTCCACGTACGGTTGAACTTGACCGACTACGACCTGAATCCGCAATCCGTGCGCATCGTTGCACGGCTCATCGGCGCGGCTGATCAGAAGGTCTATGCCGAGACGTCCGCTTCCGGCGGCCAGAGAGTGCTTGACCAGCGTCTTTGCGTGAAGGATCTTCCGGCGGGTGCCTATGATTTGGCTGTTTCGCTGGTGAAGCCCGATGGCACGACTTGGCAGACCATTCACCAAAAGCTCGAACGAGTGTCGGACGTCTTCCGGCCGAAGTGTGCGATCGACGAACACCGGCGTTTGCTGGTTGACGGGAAGCCGTTTTTTCCTCTGGGCATGTACTGGTCGGGGATTACTGAAGAGGACTTGGCCCTCTACGCTCAAAGCAAGTTCAACTGCCTGATGCCCTACGGTTCTCCGAACCAGGCGAAGATGGACCTTGCTCAGAAGCACGGGCTGAAGGTGATCTATTCGGTCAAGGACTGGTACTCCGGTTCGCAGTATTGTCCCAAGCACATCAAGACCCTGGCGGACGAGGAATCCAATATCCGGGCCCGTGTGCGAGAGTTTCGCGATCATCCGGCTCTGCTGGCCTGGTATTTGAACGACGAATTGCCGCAGTCATTCCTGCCGCAGTTGGAGGCCCATCAGCGTTGGGTGGCCGAAGAAGACCCGAACCATCCCACCTGGGTTGTGCTTTATCAATACCGTGAGGTGGCCGCCTACCTGAACACGTTTGACGTGATCGGCACCGATCCCTACCCGATCGGTCGTTCGCCGGCCTCCACCGCCGGCCAATGGACGGCGGAGACCTTCCGTCAGGTCGGCCGCTCGCGCGCGGTCTGGCAGGTCCCTCAGGTGTTCAATTGGGCCAACTATGCCCATGATGACGAGTCACGCAAGAAGGGACGCACGCCCACCGCCGACGAAATGCGCAGCATGGCTTGGCAGTGCATTGCCGAAGGGGCCACGGGGTTGGTGTTCTATTCCTGGTTTGACATCAAGCGGAACCCGGACGTCCCGTTCGACGTGCAATGGAATCACCTCAAGCGCCTTGCCGCTGAAATCGATCGGTTGGCGCCCATGCTTTTGTCGGCCGAACCTGTGCCGGCCGTTACGGTGGCGACCGCTTCCAGCCCGAGCGAGCCGCCCGAGTGGCTTCACCCGCTGGTGAAAAGTCACGGGGGCAAGCTCTACCTGATCGCGGTCAACGACGGCGACGGCGAAGACTCGCTCCGCGTTACGCTTCCTTCGACTCCGTTGAGCATTCGTGAACTGAGCGAAGGTCGCACGATCCGTCCTGCGGGGGCCGGTTTCCAAGACCATTCCTCGAAGCTTTCGGTGAAGATCTACGAAATCGAGTTGGCGAGGTAGCGCTTAGCCGAGTTGCTGCGCGAGCTTCTCCAGGAATAACTTCATGAACTTCGTATCATAGTCGTGCCAGGTTCGGGCACTGATCAGATTGCTGTCGATCACACAGGGTTGGTCGACGTAGGTGCCGCCGAATTGGGTGATGTCCAGTGCGCACTTGGCCACCGTAGTCATTGTCCGCCCTTTGAGCACCCCGGCGGCGGCCACGATTTCCACGCCGTGACAAACCACGGCCACGGGCTTGCCCGTCTCGAAGAAGTGACGCGTGATTCGCAGCAGATCCAGGTCGTAATGGAGGTATTCCGGAGCCCGGCCGCCGGAAAGGAACAGGCCGGCATACTCGGCCGGCTTCACGTCGCGAAAGGCGGCGGTGGCCTTGATGTGACAGGCCGGTTGCTCATCGTTGATGGTCCTTGGTTCATGGTGAGGAGAGTGGGCGAGACAAAACGGCGGGCAAGCCCGCCCGCTAGTGCGGAGATGGATCGGAACAGCTACAAGAAACTAGACGCTCACAGGCACCGCCCAGTGGCCTTGGCGATGGGTGCGGCCAAGCAAGGCGTTTGCCTCGGGATCGTCGAGGGTCTGTTCATTTTTGGGATCGAAACGCAGTTCGCCGCGGTCGGTGTGGGCCAGGAGGTTGGCTGGGGCGTGCCAATGGTCAGGCGTGGCGATGACAACGGCATTCACCGCGTGGTCGTCGAAGACCCGCCGCATATCGGCCACGGCATGCGCTGCGCCCAGTTTTCGCTTGGCTGCTTCCGCCCCGGTCGCCATCCACGGCAGACCCCACGCCAAGGAGGCCGTGGCCGCCTGGGCGCGGGCTTGCTTCAAGAAAGGAGCTTCTCGTCTGGGAACTCATGGAGCACCTCCGCTGTGATTCTTTCCCACCACCATCGGTACGACTAACATCAAGCAAGGTGACCGCTCTCACGTCGATTCCGTTTTCTCGATAACCGCCACGGACTGGCCTTCAGTGAGCGTTGGTTGAACGAGCAGTTCGGTATCAGGCCATGCGCCCGGATCGGCCGGACGCACGGACAGTTGTTCAACGGCCCTCCGGCCGATTTCGTCGGGATGAATGTCAATCGTCGTCAAATGAGGAAGGAGGGCGTCGATCAAGGGGCGTTCGTTGTTGGCGGAGATAATGCTGATGTTCCGTCCGACGTGGACCTTCCGAACCGCCAGGGCTCGATAGACGAGGGCCGCCACGCTGTCGGCCACGGCAAAAATCGCCGTGGGCCGGCGGGGGGCCGCCAGCAATTGGTCGACCAGTTCCTGAACGGCATCGATGTGGGTCGGCGCTTCCAGCGGGAACGTCCAGCCGCCAGGCGGTGTATGGCACAAGCATTGTACATGGCCCGCCCGCCGCCTTGCGGTGGCCAAAAAGCCATCTTCCCGTCGCATGAACAGGAGGTGATCCGGTTTGGGATTCACCACGGCCAGATGGCGATGGCCGCGGGCGAGAAGGTATTCGGCCGCCAGTTCCCCCGCCCGATAATCGTGGGCCATTACGGCGTCGCCCCAAGCGCCCTTCGGTCGTCCCAAGAGCCACACGGTGGGCAGGTGTTGCAGGAGGCTCAACAGGCGGGAATCCTGGGCCGATAATCGTCCCTGCATAGGACCAGCGAGGATCAGGCCGTCGAGTTCTTGGAGATTCAGCCCGGCCGGGATGTTCTTCAAATCGGGAATGTGGGCCAGTTGCACGCGAGCCCCGGCCAGCGAGAGTGCGGCCTCGGCCCCGTTGATTGCGGCCGACACGACCGGCAACGAAACGAGCGACCGGTCCATCTCCAGCGACATGATTGCAATGATTTTCGATGAATGCAAAGTTGCATTGGCAGTGGCCATTCCCAGCCGGTTGCAATCCCCCTCCAGAAATCAGTTCAGGAGGCGGCGGAATATCACAACATGTTGTGGCCAAATGACTTAGGGCTCGCGGAGGGGTCGCTACGAAGGTCCCTGACGGACCGCTGTCTCGATGCGACGTGCCCCCTGCAGGATGCAATACGTGTTGTCTTGTGGATGCAAAGACCTTCCCAAGTCCCACCCAGGAATCGCTCCCGAAGCTGCTCTCCTGACAAGGAATCCGAAACGTTATACTCCTGCCAAGAGATCGCTTCATAATACAGGTAGATACAAGCAGGCCATTTTATCCAACGAAAGCAGTCGCCAAGATGCCTCGTTTTTTCCAAACGCTGTTCTGGTCGTTGGTCCGGTTTTTGTCGCATTTTCGCTATCGGGTACGAGTGGTTGGCGGGGAGAAGCTGCGTCAGTTGCGTGGCCCCACGTTGGTCATGCCGAACCACCCAGCGTATATCGATCCCGTCTTGGTCATGACCCATGTCAGGCTTCGCGGCGGGCTTCGGCCGACCGTATTCTCGGGGATGTATCGCAATCCGGTCTTGTATCCCCTGATGCGTTTGGCCAACGCGCTGGAGGTCCCCGATCTGAGCGAGCACAGCCACGATGCCCGACAGCAGACGCTGGCCGTGATTGGGGCAATTGCCGAAGGACTCCAACGGGGCGAGAACTACCTGCTTTATCCTTCGGGGCGTGCTCAACGGCGAGGGTTGGAGGAGATTGGTGGCTCCCGCGCCGCTGCGGAAATTCTCGAACGCTCGCCAGACGTGAACATTGTGCTGGTACGCACGCGGGGAGTCTGGGGCAGCATGTTCAGCTACTCGCAGACCGGACAATCGCCCAACTTGGGCCAGTGTGTGGTGCGTGCGTTCGGGTGGGTATTGGCCAGTCTGGTTGTGTTCTTGCCCCGTCGCAACGTAACCATGACCATCGAAGTGCTTAATCGGAGCGACCTGCCTGAGCTGAGTCGGGAGAAACTCAATCGCTTTCTGGAAGACTGGTACAACCGCGAGGGGCAAGAGACGCCGACGTTTGTTCCCTATCATCATCTTCTGGGGCCTCGCGAGTTCCACTACCCAGACCAAGCGGCCGTGGGACACGTCGATCTCAGCAAAATCCGCAAGAAGACGATCGCGGGCGTGAATGCCCTGGTGGAAGAACACCTGAAACGTCCGCTTGCCGACGAGGAAAATCAGCCCGATATGCTTCTGGACCGGATCGGGTTGGACAGCCTCGACCGCATGGATCTGGCCATGCAGATCGAAGATCGTTTTGGTTTTCGCTCCGATCGGGTGGCCCAGACGCTGGGTGAGCTTTGGGCCTTGGCCGAAGGCCAACTGGGCAACTCCGATACAGGTCTAGAAGCTCCGGCACTCTGGCACAAGGCGCCGAGCACTCAGGATCCGACGGAAGTCCTGGCCGAGACGATGGCCGAAGCGCTGGTGCGCCGTGCGCTTAAATCTCTGGACGACGTGGCCCTTGCCGATCGAGTCTCCGGTGTGTTGACCTACCGCAAGCTGTTGGTTGGCACGGAACTGATGGCCAAGCGGTTTGGTTCACTGCCGGGCGAGGCGGTCGGCGTATTGCTTCCCGCGTCGGTGGCGGCCGACCTCGTATACTTTTCCCTACACCGGGCGGGCAAACTTCCCGTGCTCTTGAATTGGACGACCGGGCCCGCCAATCTGGCCCACGCTGTCGCCTCGCTTGGGCTCACCCACGTGATTACCTCGCGCAAACTGATCGACCGGCTTGGGATCGAGGTGCGCGGGGCGGAATACGTGTTTTTGGAAGACGTGAAAGCCGGGATCAAGAAGCTTGAGGCGTTGCGAGTCCTGGCGGGAACCTACGTGTGGCCAAGCCGCGCGCTGCGGCACGTGCCGCGGCCCAATCCGGACGATCCGGCCGTGGTCCTCTTCACCTCGGGTTCGGAGAGCACGCCCAAGGCGGTTCCGCTCAGCCATCGGAACCTGATCACCAACGTGCGAGCCAGTCTGGCCGTGTTGAAAGCCACACGGAACGACGCGATTCTCGGCTTCCTGCCGCCGTTTCACAGCTTCGGTATCATGGGAACGGTCATTGCGCCGATCCTGAGCGGCGTGCGTCTGGTCCACCATCCCGATCCCACGGATGCCGTGGGGTTGGTGCGTACCGTGGCTGCTTATCGTGCAACGATTGTGGTGACGACGCCGACGTTTTTCAGCTACATGCTCGGCGTGGCCACGCCGGAAGACCTCCGCACGCTGCGAATCATTGTCACCGGAGCGGAAAAGTGCCCGGACGCTGTCTTCACCCGGGCCAGACAACTGGCGCCGCAACTGACGATCATCGAAGGTTACGGGATTACCGAGTGTTCTCCCGTCGTGGCAGGAAACCCTCCGGAGAACGTCAAGCAAGGGACGGTCGGACCGCCGGTCAACGATGTCGAGATCTTGGTCGTCGACCCCGATTCACGCAAGCCGTTGGCCGTGGGGGAGACGGGCCTTTTGCTGGTCCGTGGTCCCTCGGTGTTTCACGGCTATCTGAACTACGATGGACCCGATCCGTTTACCGAAGTGGCCGGGAAACGGTGGTATGTCACCGGCGATCTGGTGCAAGTGGACGAGGACGGATTCATCCACTTCCGCGGCCGGTTGAAACGGTTCCTCAAAGCTGGCGGAGAGATGATTTCGCTTCCTGCGATGGAAGAGCCGTTTCAGGAACGCTATCCGCCGACCGAAGACGGTCCGCAGGTGGCCGTGGAAGGGATTGAAACGCCGGACGGACGCTGGATTGTGCTTTTCGCTACGCAAGATATTTCCGTACGGGAAGCCAACGCACTCCTCACGGAGGCCGGGTTTCGGGGCGTGATGCGGCTCGACGAGGTGGTTCGCCTGGAAAAGATACCGATCCTCGGCACCGGCAAGACCGACTACAAGGTCTTGCGCAACATGGTGACCGAGCGCGTCCAGGGAGGCGGTAAGAGCGCCTAACCCTATTCGACATTGTCCTCCGCCGTTTGCTGGTTTGGTTCGTCAGCACTAGAAAGACGGCTGACCCCAGGGGAGAACTCAGCCCGTCTCGGGAAGGAACGTGGGCATTTGGATGCCGCGAACCGGCTGACAGACGCCACGTACCTGGCTAAAGTGGATTTCGCAGTTTTTCGCTTTCCACTGGTACATCTGCTGGACAAGCGAGGTGCATTGCGAGGGGACGAGGAATACCACGGTTTGCCCGCGGCATTGATTCAGTTCGGCCCGAATTAGCGAAGCGGCCTGTTCCGGGGTGCGGGCCAGTCCCGGACCGAGCATTGTGAAGCCGGGCTTGTTGACCGAGGCCAGGAAACCGGCGATCCCGTCTTGTGCGTCCGCGTAGACCGAGACGTGCCAGAAGCCGTCGAGGTTTTCGATGAAGTAGCGATAATCCTTTTCGCGGGAGATGCCGACGAGTTCTTGCTCCAACTGATCGATCGCGTTCACATCGTCCAACGTGGCCGTGCGCACGTATCGATCGCCGTCGGTCTTGTAGGGGAGCCCTTCGCCCGGCACGGTCAGATACATGTCCTGAAACACGACCTGGGGCGCAAACCCCATTCGGTTATAGAGCGAGAACGAATCAAGGTTCATTGCGCTGGAGACCAGTCGTAATGGCTTCTGTTGGCGTTCGGCGAAGTCGACGATGAACTTCAGAAGGGCCCGAGCGACGCCGGTCCCGAAGTAGTTGGGATGGACGTTCATAATTCCCAACGAGACGTGCGTCGGACGGGGATGGTAGAAGCAGGAACCGGCCAGCCGGCCGCTGTGTGAACTGACCGCCACCACGCCGCAGCCCGGATCGAGCGCCTCGTAGACATCGAAAAACACCTCGGCCGTGGCCGGCCCGCCGGAGATGACCGGGGGCCGGCCGTGGGTCTGATACCAGGTATTGGTTGACAGATAGATCAGTTCGGCCAGTTCGGTGCGGTCCACCTTCTCCATCGGACGAAGCTCGAACTCGTTCATCGGGCAACCTTTCTGCGGAGACGCGTGAAACAGGTTACTCTCCACTTGCCGGACGGCGGTTGGAGAGGGTGAAGTTGTCGAGATAGAAGGCCGTCTTCTGCGTGGCTAGGCTCATGAAGCCGATCCATGTGAGCTTTTTGAACTCGGGGCGGTAGGGCAAATCACGGAAGACCCGCGGCGGTTTACCGGGAATCGTGACCCGCAGCGCCCAGTTGGCTTGGCCGGCGGTGCCCAGCGTGGCGGTCAGCTCGAACTTGACCCACTCGCCCGCCGGGAGCGTCACCATGCGGTTTTTGCCGAGTAGCAGGCGTCCGTTTTGGATCCGGAACTCGGGGCCCGTCTTGTAGTCTCCGTCGCTGTAGTCTCGCCATTCAAACTGGATGATCGACGCAGGCTCGATCCGCAGATCAAATGAATTGAGCACCGAGCCCGAGGCGTAGTTGACGCCGCTGAAGACGAGATGCGGATTGTAGGACTGCTTCAGCCCCGGAGCGTCGGTGACCTTCACGCTCCGCTTGCCGCTGGCGGCCGCTTCGTCGCTGACAGCGATGGAGTCGCCCTTGTTTTCTACATGGGCTTCCGTACCGCTGGGGCTCTGGCCGACGGCCGTTGTTTCAAAGTCATCCTCGATTTCCAAGGCCGGTGGGTCGGGAATGATCTCCAGCGGCGGGTAGGTGACGTCATTGGCCTTGCGCACCCACGCCGGATCGCCGTAGACGCCGGCCTGGGTGTAATCGAAGGGTTGGAAGCCGAGCTTCAGCGCCGGCGAGTCGGGGGGCAGACGGAAGTCGTCGGCCTTGGGGTTGGCAAACTTCGGGTCGACGATCTGCGAGCCCTGTTCGTGGCCTTTCGCCTGCCACGCTTCGAGCGAGTCTGTGAGGAACACCACCGGCTCGCCTCGGAGGTCCCAGTAGCAGTTGTTCCGGCTGACGTGCTGGATTCGATCCCAGGGGCCGGAGATCAGCTTGCCGCTGTCCCACAAGACGATATTCCGTTCCAGAGTGAACGAGAGGTGGTCTTCGACGCGCGTCGCTTGAATCTGGTAGAGCTTGCTGAAGGCCAGGATGTTGTTGCGGAGAATGTTCTCCTTGCCGTAATGCTGGTGGAATCCGCCGGTCTTGGTGCGGTAGACCAGATTGTTTTCGAAGAGAATTCCGCTGCTCCCCTCATCGGTGTACATGCCCCAGCCGCCGTAGGAATAGGCATAAATGTCGTGGAACACATTGTTGCGCACGACCGTGCCTTCCGACGGGCCGAGGGTGTAAATGCCGCCCATGTCGCTCAGCAGGCCCCAGCCGATGTGATGGACGTGATTGAAGGAGATGTTGTTGCGTTTGGCCAGGCTTTCCGCATAACCCCAGCGCCAGCCGACCGAGATGCCCGTGTAGTAGAGATCGGCGATCTCGTTGTGGGTCACCGTGTTATCCGGGCTATGGCCGATCCAGACGCCCACGGCGCAGGGGAAGATATAGCCGCCGTGACGGATAATGTTGTTGTCGACCGTGATATGGCTGGTCCGCTCGTCTTCGTTAGTCGCGATCCCTGCCTCGCCGATCCGCACGCCGCCGGCCCCGAAATCGTGGAGATAGGAGCGGCGCAGCGTGCATTCGCGGCAGCCTTTGCGGAACCAGACCACGTAAATGCCAACGTGGCCGATCTCGCAGTCTTCGATGGTCACATGGCGGGCACCGTCGGCCATCACCACGGCCTCAATCGGCGCCGCGGCTTGCGCCGGCTCGAAACCGCCAGGGGGAGTGAGCCACTGACCGTGCTGGAAGGTGAGACCTTTGACGGTCACGTGTTCGACAAACTTCCCCGCGCCCGGGTCGCCCTGGATCACGAGGAACTTTTCGGCGACCGGGGCCACGACCGTCGCCTTGGTCATGTCTTCGCCCGGCTGCGGCATATAGAACAGGCGCCCGTCGCGGGCCAGGAACCATTCACCCGGCGCGTCAAGGGCGGCAGAGTAGTTTTCCAGATGGAAGTGGGCGTTCCGCCGCCAAGGATTCCAGTGTTTCATCCCTTCGCCGCTGGTGACGAACTTCGACTGTTTCGGGTCGATGCTGTCCAAGAACCGCCGCGTGTTGTCCCAGTTGTGGTAGACCACCAGATTTACATCTTGCAATTCTTCGGCCCGCAGCTTGCCAAACGCCTTTTCAAAATCTTCCTGTCGCAAACGGACCGTTTGCCGGGCTTGCTTGGCTTTGGCTTTGGGGTTGGGGGTTGCGTCCAACACTTCTTCGCGGATGTCTTGCATGAAGAAATAGGATTTTGCGTTGGGCGTGCGGGCGCGCGTGGCACGATGGCCGTTGACGAAAAGCTGCTCGAAATACCACTTCCCACTGGCCACTTCTGGCACGCGGGTCGTCCACAACCCGTTCTCACCTGGCTGCCAGCCCGTCACGACCCGTCCGCCCGTGAATACCGGCCGTGCTCCGGCCGTGGCCTGATAGATCACTGGGGCGTCTTTGGTTCCACTGTCTTCCGGCGCGAGCACCAGCGGTTCGGTGATCGTATAGGTTCCGTCCGCGACGTTTACCCGTACGGCTTCTGTAAGCGGCCCTTTGGCCTTCAATGCCCGGACAGCATCGCGCGCTTTGGTTAAAGTGGCGAACGGCTGTTGGGCCGTTCCGGGATTCGAGTCGTTGCCGTTGGGGGCAACGTAGAAATCGGCTGCGGAAGCCGTAGCGGTGAACAACAACAGGCAGGCGGCGACAAGCGTTCTCACGGTTGACTCCAGTCGTCTTGGGTGCAAATTCATAGCGTGTGGAATGGACCAATTGCCGGGTTCATGACAATGTGGCAATGTCAGTTGGCTACGGGCCGAATGGACACTCAGCTTGCGGGACGGATGGACTGTACGCACCATCATACCAAGACGCCATGTCCCGTGTCGATATACTCCGCCTCCCCCGAGGTGTTTTGACGCTTGACAAGCAAGGGGGAGTGGAAATAGATTCAAATCGCGAGTGTTGAACTTGGCGGCCGCAGGTCGACATTGAGGGTTGACACGAAATGCGTGCTACCGGCTCTTTTTCTCTGCCGCCAGCGTGTTTTGCCACTGCTGGATTAGTTGCATGGCCGCCAGGGGCGTCGTCTGGTTCAGATCAACGCGGCGGATATCGTCCAACAGTGGGTGGTCAGCCGGACCAAAGAGGGTCAGTTGGACGCTGCCCCGTTTGACTTTTTGCGGGCGACGGGCGATCTTCGCCCGTCCCTCCGCGTCGAGATGCTCTTCTTCCAATTGGGCGAGGATGTCTTTGGCCCGATCAATCACCGGTCGCGGTACGCCAGCTAGCCGCGCGACGTGAATCCCGTAGCTCTTGTCTGCGGCGCCGGCAATGATCTTGTGCAGGAAGACGACCTCGTCTTCCCATTCGCGCACGGCCACGTTGAGATTCTTGACCCGGTCGAGCGACCGTTCCAAGTCGGTCAACTCATGATAGTGGGTGGCGAACAAGGTCCGGCTGCCCACGTGATCGTGCAAATGCTCGACCACGGCCCAGGCCAGCGACATGCCGTCGTAGGTACTCGTGCCACGGCCGATCTCGTCGAGAATTACCAGGCTGCGCGACGTGGCCGTGTTGAGAATCCGGGCCGTTTCGATCATCTCGACCATGAACGTGCTTTGGCCCCGCGACAGCTCGTCGCTTGCGCCGACGCGGGCGAAAATCCGGTCGGCGATCCCGATTTTGGCCGAGCGAGCAGGCACGAAACTGCCGATCTGGGCCATCAGAGTAATCAGTGCAACCTGGCGGATATAGGTGCTTTTGCCGGCCATGTTCGGTCCGGTGATCAACATGATGTTGCCCGACTCGCCGCCGATGTGCACGTCGTTGGGTACGAACGTCCCTTCTGGTTCGAGGATGTCGAGCACCGGGTGCCGGCCGTCGACCACCTCGAGAACCGGCTCTTCGACCACTTCGGGACAGACGTAGTTTCGCTCGCGGGCCAGTTCGGCCAGGGCCGCCAACACGTCGATCTGGGCCAACACGGCAGCCGTGGCGTGCATCCGGCGGCGCGAAGCGGCCACCGCATCGCGCAACTCAACGAAGAGCTTGTACTCCAGCTGCTTGGCCTTTTCGTCGGCCGTGAGCACTTTCTCTTCGTACTCTTTGAGTTCCGGCGTAATGTAGCGTTCCGCGTTCTTAATCGTCTGTTTGCGGATATACGTAGGCGGGACCTTGTCGCGGTGGACGTTGGTCACTTCGATGTAATAGCCGAAGACTTGATTGAACCCCACCTTGAGATTGGGGATCCCACTCCGCTCGCTTTCTTCGGCCTGATAGCGGGCGATCCATTGTTTGCCCCCTCGGGTTAGCTCGCGCAGGGCGTCAAGCTCCGCCGAAAAGCCTTCGCGGATGAACCCGCCTTCCTGGCTGTTTAGCGGGCAGTCGTCGACCAGTGCCGCTTCGAGTGTGTCGCGCACGTCGGGGCAAAGGTCGATCTCGGCTTCCAGTTGGTTCAAGCAGCGGCTCTTGCGTGCGGTGAGCTTGGCTTTCACCACCGGCAGGCCGCGTAAGGTGCGGCCGAGGAAAGAGAGGTCGCGCGGGCTGGCGCGTCCAGTCGTTACCCGGGCCAAGAGCCGTTCGACGTCGTAGACCTGACGCAACGCTTCGCGCACCGCAGCACTGAGATTGGCATCGTCGTGGAATTCCGCGACTGCTTCGAGCCGGAGACGGATCGTCTCGACGTCTGTCAGCGGATTGGCCACCCAGTCGGCCAGAAGGCGGGAACCCATGGCCGTGACGGTACGATCGAGCACGGCCAGCAGCGAGCCCTCGCGTCGGCCTTCGCGAATCGTGCGGGAAATCTCCAGACTTCGCCGGCTCGCTTCGTCAATCTCCAACACGCTGCCGCTGCGATAGGGGACAAGCCGGTCAATGTGTTCGAGCGAAGTCTTCTGGGTTTCACGAAGGTAGTCGAGGATGGCTCCGGCTGCTTGAACCGCTGCAAGGTCTTCCCGACTGGCGGTGAAGCCAAAACCTTCCAACCCAGCAATCCCGAAATGCTTGGCTAGCGACTGCTCGGCGGTCACTTGGTTATAGGCCCAATCCGGGCGCCGCGTGATCATCATCTGCTCGGAGAGGCGGCCGGGAAGCGGCTCGGCCGAATCGGCCACCAGGCATTCCGACGGCGCGAGCCGGGCAAGCTGGTCCAACAGTTCGGCGCGGGGGAAGCCGGCGGCGACGAACCGGCCCGTGGAAAGCTCGACCCAGGCCAGCCCCACCGGATCGCCGGAGGAGATGGCGGCCAGGAAATTGCTCTGGCGGGGATCGAGCAAGGTTTCATCGGTGACAGTGCCGGGCGTGACGACGCGCGTCACCTCGCGGCGAACCAGCCCTTTGGCCAATTTCGGATCTTCGACCTGATCGCAGACGGCGGCACGATAGCCGGCGGCGATGAGTTTGCCCAAGTAGCTTTCCAACTGGTGGTGGGGGAAGCCAGCCATGGGAACGCCGTTTTCCCCTTTATCCCGGCTGGTCAGCGCCAAACCGAGAGTCCGTGCGGCGACTTTTGCATCCTCGTGGAACATCTCATAGAAGTCGCCCATGCGAAACAACAACAGCGCATCCGGATACGCCTGTTTGGCGTCCAGATACTGCTTCATCATGGGGGTAATCTGTGTGCTCATCCAGTCATGCTATCAAACGAGCACGCAGCTGGGGAGTGGGGTGG
>CAZLDQ010000078.1:0-23864 GCA_964558295.1 uncultured Planctomycetaceae bacterium
GGGCCACAGAAAAATTTAGCGGCAGCCCCGGGGCCACAAGATGGGCGGCCAGATGTTGGCCAGTCAGCAGCAACGCCTCATCGCCTCGCTCGTTCGGCCGGGCGTCAAAGCCGAACCACTTTCCTTGACGCTCGGAACCGATAGTTTCACAGCGAGCATCGTTCCTAGCCAAGCAGGCTACTACTTGATCGGTGCTGAGACTCAAGCCGGAATTCTTGACCGTGAATTCCACGGCATTCCCGCGAAAACACGACTCGTCATGTCGGGCAAAGCCTTCCTGCATGTGCCGGGAAGCGAAGCGGGGCTCCAAACGCCGATCGGGATGGATCTGGAATTAATTCCGGTCGGCGATCCGAAGAACTGGCGCCCAGGAGGCATAGCTACGGTTCGCGTCTTGTTCAAAGGAAAGCCTGTCGGTGGGCGAACCGTCGAGGTCTCCCTTAACACGATTGGCAACAAACCGCTTCCGGAAGATCCGCGAATCGAGGGGCTTGCTTGGAGCGTGTCCGACAATGCCGACCAGCGCACTGGCGAAGTCAGCTTTCCCTTGATCGTCGCCGGCCAGCATGTGTTCCAGATCCGCTACATGGATGAAACCCCGGGAAAGTACGAAGGGGACGTGGAAATGGCCACCAAGTTCAGCCATTTGCGCAAGGGGGATACCTATGAGCGGACCCAATATATGGCCACGCTGACCGTCCAGGTGGCAACCGAGTAGAGATTTCTCGCGGCAACGCGACAATGACGCCCCAGACACGACGCACGAGCTCCAGCTGACTCGATCGGCTGGGGCTCGTTGCGGTTTGTGGCAGCTAACCGGACAACCTTGGAACGGATCGATACGGCCATTTTCCCGCATCTGCCGTGTCCAGACCGAAGTGCTTGAACTGGCGCTCGCCGTCAATTAGAATCAGAAGCCATTGTCCTGCCGGTTCGTCGACGTTTGTTCGGCCCCCCGATTTCCCCGCCTCTTGACACAAACGAAAGGGATCCTCATGCGTTGTCAGCGGTTCTTGCAGATTCTGATGAGTTGCCTTTTGGTCGCAGGATGGGCCACCTTCACTCCCGCGGCGGTCCGACTGCCGGCGGCCATTGGAGACAACATGGTTCTCCAACAAGGGCAGCCCGTGCCGATTTGGGGGTGGGCCGATGCCGGGGAAAAGGTCACTGTAAGCCTTCTTGGACAAACCAAGTCGGCCCTACCCGATGCCGGCGGCAAGTGGATCGTTCGCCTCGATCCCCTCCAGGCCGGCGGTCCCCACACGATGACCGTGGCCGGTACGAACTCCATCACACTCAAGAATATTCTCGTCGGCGAAGTCTGGCTCTGCTCGGGCCAGTCGAACATGCAGATGACCGTCAACAACTCCAACAACGCCCAGGAAGAAATCGCTGCGGCCAACTATCCGCAAATCCGTCTGCTGAGCGTGCCTTGCAAAGGAACGCAAGAACCTCAGCAAGACTTCAATGGGCAGTGGACCGAGTGCAGCCCCAAGACAGTCGGAAGCTTTTCCGCTGCGGCCTATTTCTTCGGTCGCAAGCTGCACCAGGACCTAAAAGTCCCGATTGGTCTGATCCATTGTTCCTGGGGCGGCTCGTCTTGCGAAGCGTGGGTCAAGCGGTCCGTGCTTGAAGCCGACGCGCAATACAAGCCGTTGCTCGATAGCTGGGACGAACGTGTACAGAACTACGATCCGCAAAAGGCCCAAGAAGCTTGGCAGAAGCAGTTGGACGCCTGGAAGAAACAGGCTTCTGCTGCCAAGGCCGCGGGCAAAGAAGCGCCGAAGCCTCCCCACAAGCCCATCGATCCCTGCACCGGCCAGCATCGTCCGGCCAACTGCTACAATGGCATGTTGCTCCCCCTGATCCCCTACGGCATCCGCGGCGCAATTTGGTATCAGGGCGAAACGAATGCCGGACGAGCCTACCAGTATCGGCACCTCTTCCCGCTGATGATTCGCCAGTGGCGAGCTGATTGGGCCCAGGGTGACTTCCCCTTCTACTTTGTCCAGTTGGCCAACTTTATGGCAGTCAAGCCACAGCCGGTTGACAGTGCCTGGGCCGAATTGCGCGAGGCCCAGACCATGACCCTTAGCACCCCCAATACCGGCATGGCCGTGATTATCGACATCGGCGAAGCCAATGATATTCATCCCAAGAACAAGCAGGATGTGGGCAAGCGTCTAGCGCTTTGGGCGCTGGCCAAGACCTACGGTAAGAAGCTGGTCTATTCTGGCCCCCTCTTCAAGTCGATGGAGAAAAAAGACAACCAGATCGTGATCCACTTCGATCACGTGGGCTCTGGGCTGGTCGCCAAAGACGGCCAGCCGCTCAAGGGCTTTGCCATTGCCGCAGCCGACAGAAAATTCGTATGGGCCGAGGCTCGCATCGTCGGGGACACCATCGTTGTGAGCAGCCCTTCGGTCCCTGATCCCGTGGCCGTACGCTATGCCTGGGCTGACAATCCCGTATGCAACCTCTACAACCAGGAAGGTCTGCCTGCCAACCCCTTCCGCACGGATGACTGGCCCGGCATCACTGCGAAGAACGTGAAGTAACTTCCGCTGTCCTCCTCGCGAAAAGGGAATTCGCCGCTAGGGTCTGTGGAGGCTCTGGTCGCTGGCGGATTCCCTTTTCGCTTTTCTTGTCCGGGTTTAGCCTTTGATAGCTTCTCAGATTGCCAACCTTGTAGTCAGCACGCTCCGCGTGATGCTTTTCCTCAGAGCAGATCGCGAGGAGAACCATGCTGATAATTCGATCGGCAACAAATGCCGGAATACTGCGAAATCCGCCCCAGTGAAGCAGCCATCAACCCCATACGACGATTTGTCTATCCAACCAAAAACGGCATGGGGGGACAACCATTTTGCTCATCGACATGTTTTCCTCTTAGACTAATATCAGGGTATTGAGGCAATGCAACGCCAGCGAGAGACTCTCCTATGTCACACACCGAACCGCGAAACGAAAGGGCGATTGCCCGTCTGGACCGTCGAGATTTCCTGGGAACCTGTGCGGCCGGAATGGCCGCCACGGTCGTTGCGCCCACAGTGGGCTTGGCTGCCGCAACTCCCTCGAATAAGCCCGCCCCCACAGCCCCGTTGGCCTTCTGGGCCCTGACCGGATCGTTGAAATCCGAGGATGTCTGCCGCCAGCTCGACGCTTTCGCTCAGGCTGGATGGGGTGTCGTCCTCTATCCTCGTTGGGGGTTGGACATTGAGTACCTGAGCGATGCGTGGTTCGAACGGATGCGATTCATCGTCCAAGAATCCGCCGCCCGGAAAATCGAGGTCTGGCTTTATGATGAGTTCTGCTGGCCCAGTGGGCATGCCAAAGGCCTGGTAACCAAAGACCACGGGGGACTTGCCGCGCAGTTGCTCTACGTCGAGCGCGACGGACGCAGTCACATCGAGCGGGTGCCGGACTCGGCCAACCTTCTGACGCGCGAGGCCACCGACCGCTTTTTGGCCTTAACCCACGATCGCTATGCGGCTGCCGTGGGCGAATATTTCGGCACGACGATTCGCGCAATCTTCACCGACGAGCCGTCCCTGGCGTTGCAGCATAAGCCTCGCCAACCTGGCGAGACCTCCTGGCGGCTCACCTGGTCCGACACACTCGATCGAGCGCTTGGAGGCGATTTCCGTGATCGGCTCGCCAAAGCGGGCTCCAACGTCGCCAAGTCCCCCTTGTGGCGTGACTACTGGGCCGCGTATACGCAAGTCTTCCAGGAAGCCTGGACCGCGCCGATCGCACGCTGGTGCGAGTCGCACAAGATCGCGCTCTCCGGGCATTTGCTAGGCGAGAACGACTTCGGTTCCCATGTAGCCAACTACGGCAGTCTTCGCCGCCAGCTTGCCATGTTCCAAACCCCAGGAATCGACGAAATCTCCACCCGGACCGACGTCGACCAATGCGAGGCCCTCACGCTCGCAACAATCGCGGAATTTCCGGGCCGGGAGCGGATGGTGGAAGTCTTCGCGTTAGGCCCGGCCAATATGAGCATGGAAACGATGCGGAAGATGGTCGACCTCTGCGCGTCGTGCGGTGTCGATCGCTACGTGATAGCGATTTGCCCCCATGACTTCAGCGGCAATCTGAAGAACCGCGGTTGGTTCGCTTGCTATGGTCCGCAGCAGCCCTGGTTCCGCGACTATGCCAAGGTGTTTGCCGAATATCTGGCCGAGGCGGCCGAGCGTGCTCGCCAAGCCAAGCCACTGGGCGTGCCGTGGCCCAGTGAAGAGGCACTGTGGAGCGTCGCCGGGCCCAACCCACGCCAATCGGCAGCACTCGGACAGATCACGGGCAAGTTTGTCGCGGCCGCACGCGAGGTGATCCGCGCACGTCAGCTACCGCCCCGCACTGTGATGCAGGCCGCTCGAAAGAGACTGGACACCACCTGGACGTTCGAACTCGACGGTTTGAACTCCTTGCGTCTCGATGGTCCCGCCCTTTCGATCGTGGACCTGCCGGCCGTGGCGGAGCTGTCAATCCAGCATGTCCTGATTCAAAGCCTGAAGATCAATGGCACGGCGGTAGACCTTGCCGCCGCGCGTCCCGATCACCAGTTCGACCTGAGTTACTGCCGGATGCCGGTGGCGAACCTGCTGCGCGTGGGAGAGAACACGATTGAAGTGGTTTCCAGCGAACCGACGCCGCTCCGCTTCCTACCGGCGCTGGTCCTTTGGGGTGATTTCGCGGTCGATTCAACAGGACTTTTGATTGCCCCACCCAAGACGATTCGGCTGGGTGATTGGCGCTTGCAGGGCTATCCCTCGCTGAGTGGGACCGGGTCTTACCGAGCGACAGTCGACTTCGCACATGTGCCGACCCGGCTTGGCGTCGATTCGGCGGGCTACCCCGTGAAGGTGACCATCAACGGACGCATCTGTGGCATGTGTCCGTGGGCCCCCTTTGAGTTCGATCTACGCGGCGCAGCTCATGCGGGACGCAACGAGATCCTCGTTGCCGTTACGAGCACGCTGGGCCATCTGTTCGTACCCTCGAAATCGCCGGCTGTGGGCCTGTTGGATATTTGGGTAGACGGGTAAGGAGGGTTGCTGCGATGACGAGCGAAGTTGCGTGTATACAGCCGGATTAAACGCCAGTTGGGTTCACCCCTGTTTCCAACGCGATCGTTTCACGTTGCCCTACGAGTTGGTGCGGGCCGGGTTTGCCAGGCCCGACAAGGACCGTCCGACGGACTGGCGTGACGGAGCGTCTGGTGAATTAGCACAAGTGGGCCGGAGGAGAAACGAGAGAAATTCGGCTATTCATTGTACGTTCACATTTCTGGAAAGGGGTCTAGTCATGTGGTCGCTTCATCGTCGCGCGTTTACCTTGGTCGAGTTGTTGGTAGTCATCGCCATCATCGGAATTCTCATTGCCCTGCTCCTGCCAGCGGTTCAATCTGCTCGCGAGGCCGCACGGCGTTCGCAGTGCTCGAACCATCTGAAGCAAATTGGGCTGGCACTTCACAACTACGAATCGGCTTATGGAAGCTTCCCGTTTCGCATGGGTGGCACCGGCACGGGAACCTCGGATCTTACCAATACGAATGCCGGCCAGATCTCCGGATGGGTGCCCTTGTTGCCATTCATGGAACAAGCACCGCTCTACGAACAGATTAAGGCGGGCGCCGGTTACAAGCCATACGGGCCCTACGGGGGAATCTATGGGTTCGCCCCTTGGTGTGCAACGATCCCCGGACTCCTCTGCCCCAGCGATCCACGAAGCTCGATAAAGAAGACCGGAACGCCGACTGATATCGATTTCTGCGGTCGCTCCAAGGCGTCAACGGCATCAATACCAGCCCGCAGCTCTGCATGGACAAACGGCGCTCCGACGACCAGTACGTCACCACGGGGTCGGTCTATAACCGGACCGGACGACGGTGGGCCGAAGGGACGGCCGTTTATGCCGGGTTTACAGCCGTCAAGGTCCGTGGCGGGTAGCCCGACCCAGCCCGCGATGATTATGTCATGGCCGTGGCCCGCAAAGCCGTGGGCGATTCCATCGACGTGACTATCGACGCCGGCCAGGGCTACGCACCTCGTCCTTGGACGATGAAGAAAGCCCTGGAAGCCGTTGGGCGTTGGCCCCGTACCGCCCGATGTGGCTCGAAGAGCCGGTGTGCACCGACGACGTGGCTGACTACGCGGAGATTTGTCGGGCGGCCCGATTCCCCATCGCCGGAGGCGAGAACCTCACCGGCATGGTTGAATCCCGAATGCTCATCGACCGCCAAGCCCTGGATGTGATCCAGGCCGACATCACCCATGCCGGCGGAATCGGCGAGACCCGGCGGATTGTCGATTATGCTCACGCTCACGCAATCCCCTGGGCCCCGCATGTGTTCCGTAGCGGCATCGGTTTCGTGGTCCATCTTCACCTTTGTACGGTCCAACCGAATACACGGGTCTTCGAATACAGCGGGTAGGCGACGTGATCGATCGCCCATTACTCCGTGATCCTTCCTCCCAACCCGAACGCGGATTCTTTGACTACCTGCGCCGCCAGTATGAGCGGCTTTACCCTGATTTGGAGACAAAGGAGAGGTGATGGTCCGTACCGGACACAAGACGTGCTTGATTACCGGAGCCAGCCGGGGAATCGGGCTGGGGGTTGCGCGCCGGCTCGATCGTGCCGGTTACTGCCTGGCCCTGGCGGCACAAAGCAAGGAGAGGTGGCAAAAGCTGTGTCGGGAACTGGACACGTTTTCGGGTAAGGATCATGTGCCGATCCAGTGCGACGTGTCCGACGAGCGGCAGATCGAGGCGATGTTTGCTGAAGTCGATCGCACTTTGGGCCCCTTGAACGCCCTCGTGGCCAACTCCGGCAGGAACCATCGATGAATATCCGGGCGGCTGACTGGGATCATCTCTTCGCCATCAACGTGCGCGGCATGATGCTCTGCTGCCGCGAAGCTGCACGGCGCATGAACGGCCGCGGAAGGAGCATCGTCATCACCGGCTCGATCTCCGGCGAACGTCCCATCCCTGAGCGTGCCTATCGTTGTGCGGCCAAAGCGGCCGTACACAACTACGCCCAGTCGGTAGCGTTGCAATGGCTCCCCCCTGAAAATCCGTGTGAATGTGATCGCCGCCGGACCAATCGACACCGACTTCCTCAACGGCGGCCGCATTGGGACCTGAATATTTCTCGCCCGAAGACCTTCAGGTGGCACGCTACCGAAGCCCCTTATCGATTGGTGACACGCGGCAGCGCCCGCCGGACGATGTAAAGAACAGCACGTTCTTCCCCGCCTCCACCGACATATCGTGGTCCCCGACATTGGGCACGTTGATCCGCCACTTGCCGGGCGAGAGTCCTGCACACAGCACTTGGATCGCCGGACCGCCTTCAGGAATCTCGATCTCCCAGGGCGTGCTTCGTAGTCCTGCGCCCTCAAACAGCACTACCATGTGGTCTGCAAGTCGAATGTGGACCATATGATCCGACTCTCCATGTTCAACCGCCAGGGGCTCTGCATCGCACGCTTGCAGGACGGCCAGGAACCGATCGTGCGTCTGCGACTTGTTCGGCGAGACCAGGATCCGGTGGCCGTTCGCCTCTGGCGCATTCGGCGTCGGTGGCGTGAATGCTTGTCCAAATACGCTGTTGGCGGCCTCGCCGCTAAGGATCTCCACTGTACGTGTGTCACGTACGGGCCAAAGCATCCGCACATCAAGCCAGCCCTTTACTCCGCCTACGGTATTCCAGAGCCGAACACCGTCCAGTGTCTTCTCCGGCGGGTTCAGCGTGTTGAGTTGCCAAATCTTCTTGTACTCCGGCCGCGAGGTGGTGATGTCGTCCAGCACGATCATCGCCGCCGGATTGCCGGGCCGATTCAGGTTGAGGAAACAGAACTGCCGTGTGTAGGCGGCAACCTTCTTTGAATAAGCCGCCGTCAGATCGGCACAGAAGTAGCTGAACAACGGTGTTTGGGCCGGAGGACCGAATCCACACGAAATGACCTTGCCATAGTTGAACGTCGGATCGCTCGTCGCCTGCTGCGGCGTGCGCGGAAAGCTCTGAACGAACCGCGAGCCGCCATCATTCACCAATCCATGAGGGAATGTCTCCTGTGGATCGAGCACCAACATCATACTCTGCGCCACGGAACGCTTGGCGAAATTCATATCGTACGGCGTGCCATAGAACACGTATTGGCCGAGTTTTGCCACTTGCAGGCCGCGATAGTAAACCTGGAATGAGCCTGCATCGGCGTGCTGGTGGTTGCCGAAATGGTAACCGCCGCCTTTGACTTCGGCCACCACATCGGGCGAATCGCTCCCCATGTTCCAACCGGTCCGGGCGACCATGCCCCCAAGCACGGGCCCAAAATCGAGAGTCCGAGGTAGCGAATCGAGGCTCGCCTCGGCCTTCAGCGTCGGGTCGTCGAGCAGCAGGAACAGGAGCGAATCGCCGCCTCGCGCTCCGCCCTGGCGCTCGAACTCGCCCTTAAGCACCGGATCGCCATTGTAGGCGTAGCAGAGCAACGCGGTCCTCGCATAGTTCCAGTACTTGCCGCTCGGCACTCCGTCCCCGTCACGCATCATCTCACCGTTTGGCAGACGCATATAGAGCCAGTACTTTGGCACAGTCTTGATGTTCGCGTCAAACACCTCCTGCCCGCACATGCGGCGAAAAAGCCACGCTGCGTGCATTTCCCAGCCGAACCGATACGCGGCATAGCTGATCCCCTGGTTGTGGCGAGGCGATTGATACTCGAAGCGGCGCATCGGTACAAGTTGTTCCAACACCGCATAGGCGCAGTACTGATAGGGCAACGGATCTTCGTCGTAGATTGCGATCGACATGGCCAGCAGATCACGGCAAACCTGGGCCTCGTTGCCATGGCCGTTGACGATACTCTGCTTGAACGGCGGCCAACCGCATTCCATCTCCTCGGCCAGCCGCATCAGGTGGCGACGTAGCGTAGCACGTTCGTCCACTGTCAGCAGATCGTAACACCAGTCGTAAACGCATGCTCCGGCATAGATTGCCGCCCCCACTTCCCGTGTGACATCAAGCAGATTTCCGAACTCAACGCGAGACAAGTAGGCGATCGCGAGATCCGCGGCCTCGCGTCCGGCCTTCGTGTCGTGCGCGACGAGATAGCAAAACGCTTTGGCGACTGCCGCCTGTTCGAGCGCGGTGTTACAGCCTACCTCGGCATCCTTCTTCACGTCGAAGAGGAACCGCTTTTCGGCCACACTCCGCACACGCTGCCAGTGGGGCTTGTGCTCCGGATGCTCCAAATCGGCCCGCACGCGAGCGAGCGTCTCCGCAGTGACCCACAACCGCGGATGGGATGCAGGCGGAACGATGCGGGGACGGTAATCCGCTGCTTCCTGCGGTACTGCCGGGGCCCGGTAGGGAGTCACCTCCAACCGATCAATCCGGACGCCGCTTGGTAACCAGAGTCGGACTGTCGCTGTTTCGCCGTCCAACTCGAATGTGCCTATATGCTGACGGCATAAGTCAGGCCTGCTCCACGGTACGAAGACAACCCGTCGCGTCGGACGTTGGTCGTCGATCTGGATTTGGGCAAAAAGCGATTCATACTTGCTCCTTGCTTTGCGCATCTGTTCCGCACCAAGAGCGTCCACCGCAGCAACCGTCGCGAGGCTGTAACGTCCGGTCGTGGGCACGCGAATAGTAAACACCAGGTCAGGCTCGCGACTTGTATCCTCCGGCGACGCCTTAACGCCTTCCTTCAGCGTCACGCCCTTCTTGCCCGAGAAAGACTCCTGGGCAACGATCTCCGCCCGCGCCGGATTAAGGCGAGCCTCCTCGGCTTCAAACACCGCACTCACTGCACCTTCGGAGAGAATTGTCAACCAGACCGCCGTACCAAAACAGGCAAACGTGACGATTTCTTTCATGGTCTGTGACTCGTGGGATTGTTGATTGGGTGTCCTGTCTCGGAGATCCATCTTTGCAGCCGGCAAATAGGTCAACACAACGCACCAGCCGCATACAAGATCCGCGAGGGCTTGCCTCGCGGAAATCCATCTGCCGCCTCCCTGCGTCATCCGGGCACCATGATTCTACTTGCCCGTGCCCTAGGATTGCAACGAGTTGCCAAACCAGGACATCATGTCTCTTGCAGTGACAATACACCGGCCTTGCACTCGCCCATCCTGGCTGGCAAAATGCTTGTTCCCCTCAGGAATCCAGCCCACGTTCATCCACCGGCTCCCACCGCGATTGGCCGGCCTTGCCTTGGACGCTGGCGATGATGCCGGCGGCCTTTTCCCGGGAGAATCTTTCTCCGAATGAATTATCAGAAGTGTTGACGAAGAGACACCCGAAGGCCTACGCCGCCGGTTTGCCTTTTTTCGTGGGCGACGTTTTCAACCAGCGGCGCATCTCCGTAAGCTCGCCCGACCAACGCTTGCCGATTCGCCGCTCGCAGAATGCCCGGAACAGAAGATCGAGGGTTTCGTGCAGGCCGCGAATGTTTTCGATCCGGCTTTCCAGTAGCCCGCGGTCGTCGTCCGATTCATCGGTATGAATCCGGGCACCGCTGACCACGAACCGATCGGCTTGAAGGACCAGATCGTACTGATTGCCATAGCGGACCAGGATCAGACCGGACTTACGCGGCAGTTTTCCCGAGCGGATCGCCTGGGCGGCCTCGGGCAACCGGAATGGAGCCTCGGCCGTGATCGTCTCCTTGCCTGACTCGCCCCGCGGACACTCCAGGCTGAGCGTGCGCGAAAGCATCCCGATCACTTCGGTTTCGTCGGGCAACGTGAATGTGTCCGACTGCGTCTCCAACTGCCACCAGAGCCAAAGGAGAAACTCGTGTCCCAGGAAGTCATAGTTGCCCGATTCGTGGTTCCACCAGGCAATCTCGGCCGAAGGATCGTCGGCATGAAACGCGGCCGGACCGATCTGGTCAAGCGCCTTGCGGTGCTTCGTGTCGGCTGCCCACTCCTCGGCCCGTTTGCCGGCTGTAAAACGGCTCAGTTCCAGATCGAACGCTCGGGCAAACAGATCGGCACACAGGTCGCCGGCCGTGGTGCTTATGCCGCCGAAGTACAAGAGGTTGTCCCTCGCATCCCAAAGTACCGGAAACTGCTGCATCCGGCGGAACCGCCCGCTTCGGGCTTCTTCTTCGCACCGCGCTTCTACCGCCTCTTTGGCCTGCTGACGTTGGGCCTTCGTCGGCCGCGCGTCGGGATTCTCAGCCATCACGCTCGCCATTTCCATTTGCAGCCACGCCTTGCGCACGGCGGCCGGGATCTGGTTCGTGTCGATCCGCACGGCGCACTGCAACACGTCGCCAATGACGTTCTTTTCCAGGGCAAATTCCCGGTCGAACAGATGATTGCCGCCCAGGAAGCCTACGTCAGCTTGTTCAGTCGACGTGCTTTCAATCCGGCCTATGGCGAACTGTTCAAGAACTTCGATTTGCTCCGGGCCGAACTGACGCAGCTCGGAGCCGACGATCCGGAAACACTCGAACGTGAGAGGGCCTGAGAGTAATCCCATACGTGGTGCCGTTCCTTGCGCCTACTGAACATCCAGCAACTCGACCTCGAAGACCAAGGTAGCGTTCGGCGGGATCACGTTGCCAGCGCCCCGTTCGCCGTAACCCATGTGCGGCGGAATCACCAACTTCCGCTTGCCGCCCACCTTCATCCCCTTCACGCCCTCATCCCAACCGGAGATGACTTCGCCGCCGCCAAGCGAAAAGGTAAACGGCGAGCCATGGTTCCGCGAAGCGTCAAACTCCGTCCCGTCGGTCAACGTGCCCCGGTAATGGACTGTCACCCGTTTGCCCGGCTCGGCGGTTGCGCCATCTCCCACCGTCAAATCGGTAATCTTCAGTTCCGTCACGTTTGGTTCCTCGTTTTGGTTGGCGGAGTCCGCTGGTTTAGAGGTTTCTTGGACAACTTCCTGGCTGGACTGTCGGCAGCCGGTCAGGATCATCAAGCTCAGGCAGACAAACGCAAAGGTTAAAATGCGCATTGGATCAAATCCTTTCCAGTCCTAGATCGGTAGTTGAAAGGGGCTATCGTAGCCGATTTGCGCCATTTCTGCAATCAAGGCATCCGCCTCCTTCTCCCTCCGAGAGAGGGCCGGGGGGAGGGAGACTGACTCCTCGGCCTCCTTCACCACCCCCGATCCCCCAATCCCTACTTCCCTGTCCCCATCCGACCACTCCTTTACCTTGTGCCGGCAAGTTGACAGTCCCCACCCCGCCGCCCCACAATGAACCACATGCGGTTTACGTACCGGGGCGATAGCCCGCTTCACCAAATCAAGAGCGGAGCAGGTCAAAGTGGCTTCTGGTTCCGTTGTTTCTCCTTGTCGTTTCCCCCGTTCAGGCAGAGGATTGGAAGCTCGTCTGGTCCGATGAGTTCGACCAGCCCGGGCTCCCCGCCCCGGCAAAATGGGACTACGAAGTCGGCTTTGTCCGCAACGGCGAAGCCCAATACTACACCCGTGCCCGGAAAGACAACGCTCGGGTCGAGGATGGGATGCTCGTCCTCGAAGCCCGCAAGGAACGGTTCAAGAATCCGTCCTTCCAACCAAACAACAAACAATCGAAGGAATATGCGGACTATACTTCCGCCAGCGTAACGACCTTAGGCAAGGCCAGTTGGACTTACGGCCGGATTGAAGTTCGCGCCAAACTGCCCACCGGCCGCGGGATGTGGCCGGCGATTTGGATGCTGGGTACTAATATCCGCCAGGTCGGCTGGCCCACCTGTGGTGAGATCGACATCATGGAAAACGTCGGTTACGACCCCGACCTGATCCACGCCAACATCCACACCAAGGCTTACAACCACGCCATCCACACCAACAAAGGCTCGCGGATCAAGATTCCCAACCCGCACGAGGATTTCCCCGTCTACGCCGTCGAGTGGTTCCCTGCTCGCTTGGATTTCTTCGTCGCTTCCCAGAAATACTTCACGTTCAACAACGAAGGCAAGGGCACCGACGCTTGGCCCTATGACAAGCCCCAATACCTGATCCTCAACATCGCCGTTGGCGGTGCCTGGGGCGGTCAGCGGGGCATCGACCCAGATATCTTCCCCCAGCGCATGTACATCGACTACGTCAGAGTCTATCAATCGCCGAAAACCACCTTAGCAAAGTGACTACAAAAGAAGATGTGTCAGGGAACGGAAAAGGGGAAAGAGGAAATCCCCATCCACCATGCAACTATCTCCATCCGCGGCGAAGTCCTCGTGGCATAGCCCCCGCCTGTCCCCCACTTCTCCCGTGACCTCTCTGGCCAGCCTGGTAAGGTTTCTAGTTCACCTTGGCCCTGCTCGTCCACGGTGGACCAGAAACGAGTCTTTTTCGCCAATCCCCCTCGCTTGCCATGCTGCGTGCCCCACTCCCGATTGATGCGGTCTTGCCCGACATTGTCGGAGCGTTGGGCACCGCCGGCGCTGTCGTCCTTCGCGCTCCGACCGGCGCAGGAAAGACGACGCGCGTGCCGCCGGCTGTGCTCGATGCCGGTTTGGCCGGCACTGGGAAGGTCGTTGTTCTTCAGCCTCGCCGTCTGGCCGCCCGTGCTTGTGCCCGGCGCATGGCCTATGAACGCGACGGTCGCGTGGGCGATGAGGTTGGCTACCAGGTTCGCTTTGACCGTGCAATAGGCCCGCACACACGAATCCTGGTGGTCACCGAAGGCATCCTCCTGCGCATGCTCCAGGACGACCCGTTCCTCGAATCGGTGGCCGTGGTCGTGTTCGACGAATTCCACGAGCGGAGCCTTAACAGTGATCTGGCCTTGGCCATGGTCCGTCGCGTGCAAGAGACGGTCCGGCCGGAGTTGAAGTTGGTCCTCATGTCGGCCACGCTCGCTCCGGAGCCGATCGCCGCGTACCTCGGTGGTGCCCCGGTCGTGGAGAGCCAGGGCCGGCTTCATCCGGTCGAGATTTCTTACCTTGAAGACGTGGAGAACCACTCCATCGCTGATCGTGCCGCCGAGGGCGTGCGTCAGATTCTCGGCCGAACCGGCGGCGACGTGTTGGTCTTCCTGCCCGGCGTCGGCGAGATTCGCCAAACGGCTCAGCGTCTGGAACCGCTGGCCGCCGCCCAAAACCTGGCCGTCATGCCGCTCTATGGCGATCTACCGGCCGAGAAACAGGACGAAGTCCTCGCACCGATCGATCGCCGCAAGATCGTGCTGGCCACCAACGTGGCCGAAACGTCGATCACCATCGAAGGAATCACCGGCGTGGTCGACACAGGCGTAGCCCGTTCACTGGTCTTCGACCCACACGTCGGCATGGACCGGCTGCAACTGGTGCGTATCTCCCAGGCCGCGGCCGATCAACGGGCAGGCCGTGCCGGACGAACGCAGCCGGGCGTCTGCCTGCGGCTTTGGCCCGAACGTACCCATCGTCACCGGCCGACGCACGAGGAACCTGAAATCCGTCGCCTCGACTTGGCCGGCCCTGTGCTCCAGCTACGCACCTGGGGCGAGACCGACCTGAACACGTTTCCCTGGTTCGAGCCTCCTGCCCTCGCCGCGATTGAACAGGCCGAGACTCTGCTACGGCGTCTCGACGCCCTCGACGTGCAAGGAAACGTCACCGCACTTGGCCAGGCAATTGCGCGCTTGCCCGTCAGTCCCCGTCTTGGACGCATGCTCCTGGAAGGACGCCGGCTGGGGCAGCCCGAGGCGGTGGCCCTGGCCGCCTCGCTCTTGTCCGAACGCGATCCGTTCACCCAGCTCCGCGAGGGCGCTGCCGGACGTCGTCCGGCGCGGGCCTCGTCTGTATCTGACGTTCTCGACCGTGTTGCGGCGATCGAACAGTTCGAACAGTCCGGCCGGCTCGAGACATCCTTGGGACCAATCAACCGCTCGGCCGCTCGCTTTGTACTCCACGTGCGCGATCAACTCCTCCGGGAACTGCGGCAGGACCAGGGGGCTGCTGCGACTGGCCAAGCCCCTTCAGAGCAAATCACCGCCGACGAGGCCGTACTTCGGGCCCTGCTGGCCGCATTTCCCGACCGTCTCACCCGACGCAGCAGCCCAGGCAGCCGTTTCGGCCGCATGGTGGGCGGACGAGGCGTACGTCAGGCGGAAAACAGTGCCGTACGCGACGCACCCCTGTTTCTCGCCGTCGACGTCGACCGCGGCACGTCGGAATCCCTGGTCTGGCAGGCCTCGGCAGTCGAGCGTTCCTGGTTGCCGGCCGAACACCTGTCGCTCCGTACCGAGGTAGAATTCGACCCTAGCACGTCCCGAGTAAACGCCCGACGGCGAGTCTATTGGGAAGACCTGTTGCTGGAAGAAACGCCGGCCGCCTTGCCCGAGAATGAAACGGTGGCCCGGGTTCTTGCTGACGCTGCCGCCCAGGCGCTGGACCAAGTCTTCCCCTGGGACGATCCGGTCACCGCCCAGTACGTCCATCGCGTGCGTTGCCTGGCCCAATGGATGCCCGAGTTGGAATTACCAGCACTTGACGAACCCGGGCTGCGGGCACTTCTACCGGTTGTCGCCTTGGGCTGCCGGTCGTTCGACGAGTTGCGCAAAGCGGCGTGGCTCAGCGCAATCCAAGGACTTCTCACGCACGAACAGCGTCAGGCCATCGAACGCGAAGCGCCAGAACGGTTCCAGGTGCCCAGCGGCAGCCAGATCAAGTTGCACTACGAATCGGGCAAGGCCCCCGTGTTGGCCGTGCGCATCCAGGAGATCTTCGGTCTGTGGGAGACTCCCCGGGTTGCTCGCGGCCGGGTCGCCGTGCTCTTGCATCTTCTGGCCCCCAACATGCGTCCCGAACAAGTGACCGACGACTTGGCCAGCTTCTGGAAGACCACCTATCACCAGGTTCGCAAAGACCTCCGCCGCCGGTATCCGAAGCACGCCTGGCCCGAAGACCCCTACCAGGCCCCCGCCGAACGGCATCCCCGCCGCAAAGGCTAATGGGGAGCCTGACGGGTTTTGACGAACAGAACCGATGATCGACCGTGAGCCCACCACGAAACGGCGGAAGACAATGTCGAATGTCGAAAAGGCCAAATGACGAAAGGACGAAACCCAAATCAGCGCCTTTGGTCATTCGTGCTTCGTCATTGTTTCGTCGTTTGATCTTTCGACATTCGACCTTCCCGAACACTAGGGGCCGCTGCCGCATTACTGTTTAGGAAGTCACGCCCCCCATTCACCGCCTCGTCCGCGCTGCCTCAAGCTGGGGTTCAAACTCCTCGGCGAGGAAGTCGCGCACAGCCCGGGAAAACTCTTCGGGCTGTTCAACCTGGGGAAGATGACCGCAGTCGGCAATCAGGTGGATGCGACCATGCGGGAGCCGTTCCAAGGCATGACGCGCGTGGCAATGGGGAACCACCCCGTCGCGTTCCCCCCAGACCAATAGTGTGGGCATCGATAGCCTTCCAAGTTGATCGAGCATGACCTCCTGCTGCCCGGCTGGTCCCACGACCAACCGGAGCGAGGCGCCCCACGCCTGCATGACTCCTGGCTGCAGGGCCAAGCTTTGCTGCTCGTCGATCCATTCATTCGGTGCGCGATTGGGACGAGCGAAGTACAGTCCTGCTCGCATCCAGGCTCGGGAGAGACCTCCCGGTGTGGTCACTGCCCACGAAGCTCCCATCTCATTCGCCCCCGACGAGACCATCCACAGAATCGTCGGATTGATCTCGTGCCCTAATCCAATGCTGTCGACTAGCACCAGGGCGCCAACTCGTTCCGGGCAAGCCAAGGCAAACCGAATGGCAATTAGTCCGCCCAACGAGTTGCCAACCACCACGGCCTGCGGTATCTGCAGCGTGTCAAGAAACTGCCCTACGAATTCCGCAAACTGCGCCGGCCTGATCCCTTCGCCCAGTCGCGTGGCCCGCATCCGCACGGGGAGATCCGGTGCAACAACCTGGTAACGATTGGCCAACTGCGGTAGCACCCAAACCCAGTCGGTCGCACTCTCACCTGCGCCGTGCAAGAGCAGCATCGAAGGCCCATCGCCAGCAATCCAAAACGAGACCTGCGTTCCGCCGACGCCGATCTGATCGCATCTCGCTTGCATGAAACCTCACTTTCTAACGATTCCTCTGCAATCCCAACCAATGCGGTCGTAACAATCACAATTCAGCAAATCACGGGCCGATCGCCTCGCCAGCTTGGCGTTTCATCGGCAGACGCTCCCACGCGACTACCCTTGCCCGCGCAGCCGGGAGAGCGTGGCCAGGAGCAAGCCGGGGTAAGGGCCATTAGAACGGCCAAGGACTTGCCTGAACCATGTCAGGCTGGTTCTTCGTCCACCAGCAGCATCGCCTTCAGCACTTCCGGTAACGTCTCCATAGAGAGAAGCTCGACCGACCCATCGACGAATAACGCATTCGCTCCCCCCCAAGGCTCACTGGAAAGGGTTTGGTTTGAGCGGCATTTGCCAGTCGGATACCCCATGCTCGACCGGCTGTGGATCGTCTCCATCCAGGAATGCCCGACTGGAGACTGCTGGCACACTCTGTTCGCTGCGGCTTTTCGCGTAACAACAAAGAAGATGACGAGACTGACTACCATAAGCCCAAGCTCAAGCCAGTTCGACTTCTCCACGACTGATCCGCGGATTGCAACGTTCTCCGGATTGCCCGGCACTGCCACCAGGGGCTCAGAACGTGTTTGGAAAGTCATAAATCCATCGTTTGGGCAACACGGCAAAGCCAGCGGCATCGTCGCTGCGTTTTATGATCTCCAGCGTCCAGCGACAAGCCTGTCGAACCCAGCCGATCAACTGCCCGCATCACCGCCGTCTGCCCAGATCAACTTCAAGCGTGAAAGGTGCCCCCGCGCTGTTTGCAACACCAACGTTGCCCCGTCACGATCTTGAATATCGCCCGCATGAACTACCAAGCCCCAAATCAATCCCAGCGTGTCCACCAACAAATGCCGTTTGCGCCCCTTCACTTTCTTGCCAGCGTCGTAACCGCAACAGCCCCCTTTTTTCCGGTCGTTTTCACCGATTGGCTGTCGATCATCGCCGTGCTGGGCTGCCGTTTTTTCCCGTGTTTCACGCGCACTCGTTTGCGCATCGCGTCGTGAATGCGTTCCCAGGTGCCGTCTTGGCGAAACATCTTGAAGTAGTAGTAAACCGTATCCTTTGGTGGATACTCCTTGGGCAACATCCGCCACGCACCGCCCGTGCGTGCGACGTAAAACAGCGCGTTGAGTACCTTCCGCATATCCACTCTGCGCGGTCGTCCGCCGGGCTTGGTCGGGGGAACCAAACGCGAAAGTGCTTGCCATTGTTCGTTCGTCATGTCTGTCGGGTACGTGGCGTCCATGCCGTAACCTCCGTGGAAATACCCCCCAGTTCCAAGCGTCGCGTACAAATACCCGCTTTTTCCTAGTGTTCTGCACTTTCCGAAAACTGATTTGCGTTAGGCCGCCAACGCCATGAGGCGTTGGGCGAGTTGGAGGATTTTTCGTGGCAAGCGACGAACGGCGGCAAGCGTCGATAATTCCTGTTCCATGATGTAGCGCCGCAAGGTCTTGCGACGGTCGGCGTGCGACGGACGACGCTCGGCATCGTCCCACGGCGAATGGCTCCGATCGCAGAGCTCCTTGTGGGAACGGTTCCAAGACCAAAGCTCCAACAACGTGTGCATCCAGAGATTCAGAGGGTAGACCGCCACGTTGGTCCAGATGTTTCGCACCTGTTGCTGACCGGCACCCCAGACTTCCTTCATGTCGTGGGAGTCCTGCTCGATGGTGGCACGGTCGGCGAAGGCTTCGATGATCTCCACGGCCGTTGCATCGGGATCGGTCGAGAAGAACGGGAGCCAGCCGTGCTCCTCCTCGACGATGACCACGCGGATCACGCCACCGGTTGGCCGGTACGTCGCCAGAAAGGTCTTGTAGAGCTTGGTGACCGTCCGGTTGTAGACGGTGCATGCGGTCGTCTGCCAATCTTTGCGGTGGGCCGCCCGCTTGGCCAGGCTGATGCGGTGCTTGCCGTACTTCGGCGGACGGCCGCGAGCCACTGACTCCACTCGGACCAATCCTCCGGGCACTGCCAAGAACATCTCGACTTCCCCATCCGTGGCTCTCCCCTCACTTGCGTCGTGGAAAACGTCTTGTGATGGAAGAGCCTTTTTCATTCCAAACTCAATCCTGAAGACCAAGCGACCTACGGCCGCTTCTCAGAAAGTGCAGAGTTGTTGAAACGCAGACGAAATTGCCCATGGGGGGGAGGGGATCAGATTCCGTGTTGGACGATCGTCTTGACTCGGTCTACTCAATGGGGCAAGATCAGAGGGTAGTCTGTAATGTACTGACAGGGAGGAGGAGTCACTTGAAGGTCTACAACGTCGGCATTCTTGGTTTCGGTTTCATCGGCAAGGTGCATGCCTATGGGTATCTGACTCTTCCGCTGTTCTATGATCCGGTGCCATTGCGGGCGAAGATCACCCATGTTGTTGCCAGTCGCCCTGAAACGGCTGAGAAAGCCCGCGAGACAATTGGCGCGGATGTGGCCGCAACGGACTATCGCGATATTACGGAGAACCCGGCCATCGACATTGTCCATATTTGCACGCCCAATTACCTCCACAAGGAAGCCCTCCTTTCCGCTATTGAGCATCAAAAACACATCTACTGCGAGAAACCGCTGGTGGCCACAATGCGCGAGGCGGAGGAAGTCCAGCAGGCACTGTCTGGCTATCAGGGCATTGCCCAGATGACTTTTCAAAACCGCTTCTTTCCGGCGACGATGCGAGCTAGACAGCTCATCCAAGCCGGCGCAATAGGCGAGGTTTTGGACTTCCGGGCTAGCTACTTGCATGGTGGCAGTGCAAACCCTGATGCACCGGCTAAGTGGAAACTGACGACCGCGGCTGGCGGTGGGGTCATTTCCGATCTAGCCTCACACGTCCTAGATCTTGTCGATTGGCTCATCGGCCCTTTTGGTTCCGTTATGGCGGCAACGAAGATCGCGTACCCCAAACGTCCCGCCGCCGATAATCCCACCCAAAAGGTATTCGTTGACGCTGAGGATTCCGTCGTCCTTCTTGCCCAAATGCAAGCCGGAGCCCTGGGCACAATCGAGGCTACGAAGATCGCCACGGGGACTGAAGACGAACTCCGGCTGGAAATTCACGGTTCCCGTGGGGCGATCCGTTTCAACAGTATGAAGCCACATTACCTCGAACTGTACGACGCTACGGAATCGGACCGGCCGCTCGGGGGGATGCAGGGCTGGAACCGCGTCGCTACCGGTCAACGTTTTCCGTCCCCGGCCACTAGTTTCCCTAGCCCCAAGGCGGCCATCGGCTGGATTCGCAGTCACGTAGCCTGTCTGGAGAACTTCCTGGAGGCGGTTGCGGCAAACCGACCTGCCGAACCGGGGCTGGAGCAGGGCATCCGTGTGCAGCAACTGATGGACTGCGTGCGACGGTCAGCCGCTACGAAATCCTGGGTGACGGTGTAGCCTCGCGGGCAGGGACTCTCAGTGGTTCCGACTTACACCGTCAGCCCAGTTCCGGTATACTGTGACCCTCACGCCCCCACTTTTTCGGAAGGACCATACAGCTCATGGTATTCGGTACAAAGGCTCGGTCGGCCACCATTCTGACGTTCAGTGGCCTCTTCATGCTTGTCACGCCTCTCCGAGCGGACGTCGTAGAAATGGCCAACGGCAACAAGATCGAAGGCCAAGTCGTCTCTCGCGACAGCGAATCGATCACGATCAAGACCACAGTTGGCGAACGTACCTTCACTCGCCGGTGGCCCTTGGACAGAGTCCATGCCATAACCATTGGCGACAAACGCGAAGTGATCCAGGCGAAACAAGCGGATGCCTCCGAGAAGAGCAATCAACTGCGAAGCCAAGCCGAAGTGGAAGCCTTGATCGACAAACTCGGGCGTACC
This sequence comes from uncultured Planctomycetaceae bacterium, assembly GCA_964558295.1. Lineage (GTDB taxonomy): Bacteria > Planctomycetota > Planctomycetia > Pirellulales > Thermoguttaceae > JBDKTH01. The sequence goes on from CAZLDQ010000078.1 coordinate 20,867, forward strand.
CAGCCAGAGTGGTGGGACTCCGTGGCTTTGACCTACCCGAACACACTGGATCTCAACTGGCCAACTCCACCGTTCCGTCAATGGGACAACCAACGTTACATCAGTCAGTACGTTTGGGACATTATCAATCCCAATCCACGCAAATGGCGTGAGGGAATCCGCCTGATGCACCACCTGCTCACCCTTCACAAGGACAATCCCGAGCTGCGGACACACGCGATGAATGAGTTGGGCCGCATGTATTTTGCCTATTTCCAGGACTACGCCCGAGCGGCCTTCTGGTGGCGGATGGCAAAGGTCGAGTCTGACGATGCTTACGGTCACGGCGTAGCGCTGGCCGAGTGTTACTGGCGACTTGGCAACAAACAGATGGCCATGGCCCTGTTGGGTAACTTGTCACCGCAGTTGTCAATGATCAAGCTGTGGGCTCAAATGGGCGAGCTAGAACAAGCCCTGGCGATGGCCGAAGCCAATGCCAAGGGCCCCCTTGCCGATGTGGCTTACATCTATGCAGGCGACGCTTGCCGGGTAGCCGGTCAGCATCGAGACGCCTTGAAATACTATCAGAACGTACTCAGCCTTCCCGCCACCGGACACGCCGCCCGGCGCATCCTCCGTAATCAGCAGCGAGCTCAAGCCAGCTTAGATGCCATTCGACTGTTCGACGCCCTGGACTTGAAACGTATCGCCGATGGTACCTATCGTGGCAGCAGTCTGGGCTACGAAGCCCAAATCGTAGTCGAAGTCACAGTTCGAGGTGGCCGGATCGAAGCCGTACAGGTCGTTGAACAACACGAAAAACAGGTCTTCACGGCCCTGACTGACACCCCACGGAAGATCGTTGAGAAGCAAAGCGTTCAGGGAATCGACGCGACGAGCGGCGCTACGATCACCTCGCAGGCAGTCATCCATGCTACTGCGAAAGCGTTGGCCGAGGGCTTGAAGTAGCGATGCCGTCCTTTCGCTTGCATTGGTTCTTCCCTTCGCGGCGAACGCCTTCAGATGACGACGGCGTTCCTCACTACGATCCACAACGGCTTCGTCGCCTGCTTGCGAGAATCGGCCCCACCTGGGCCGCGTCGCCGTTGCGACGCATTATCCAGGCAGCTTGTTTCTTGCTCTTCCTGGGCCTGCTCTTCTATGTCTGCTGGCCCTATGAAGCCATGCCAGCGTCAGTCTGGCACGGTTGGATTCCTCTCGAAGTCGATACCGTCACCGGAAGGGTCACTCTCACATCAGACACTTCATCTGCAAAATCACTGCCCCCCAACACGAGGGTCTACGTCGTCGATGCCGAAAACCAGTCTTCCATCTTGTTCCAAGTCGTCGGCTCAAAGGGGACTGAACTGACGCTCGTGCCAACCGAGACCTTGAATTCCGCAACCCTAGAACGCTTGTCAGCCAGTTTTGGCCCCTGGTCACTCCATGCCGACGATCCGCAGCGCTGGCCTTCCCACTACGCGGACGATCTGGCCTCGAAGCAAAGGGTGCCCGCCTGGACGTTCTTGGTTCTTGACCCTCTGGTGAGTCTTTCCACGGCTCTTGCCGCACGATCATGGATTTGGTCGCTCAGCTGGGCCGCTGCAATCATGTTGATCTGCCTGGCAATTCCCCGAGGCTTTTGTGGGTATGTCTGCCCCATGGGAACACTGATCGACCTGGTCGACTGGGGCCTGGGCCGACGAGTGAGCCGCATCCAACTGTCTCGTAATGGTTGGTGGGCCCGTCTGCGATACACAATCCTTGCCGCAGTGTTGTTCGCTGCACTTGGGGGCGTGGTGTTGACAGGTTTCGTGGCCGCAATGCCTCTGCTTACCCGAGGGCTGGTGTTCCTCGTCGCTCCTCTGCAAACCGGCCTGATACAGGGCTGGCATCACGTACCGCCGATGCATGTTGAACAGTGGATATCGGTGGGCATGTTCCTCACTGTGTTGGGGTTGAGCTTACTTGGACCTCGGTTCTGGTGCCGTTTCATCTGCCCGACGGGCGCCGTCTTTTCACTCGGCAGTCTGTTGCGTCTGCACCAGCGTCAAGTGGGCAAAGGTTGTGTGAAGTGTGGCCGCTGCGTCGCATACTGCCCATTTGACGCTGTCGACTCGGATTTCGCAACGCGAACCGGAGATTGTGCCTTCTGCCAGACTTGTGCCGGCATCTGTCCCACGGAGGCGATCACTTTTGGTCTCCGACACCAAACCACTCTCCCGTCGACTAAAGACGAATCCTCTCCGCTAGTTCGCCGCGACTTTCTGGTTACGGCGATCAATCTGGCTGCCGGCGGCCTCGGCGGTTTTGGCCTAGTAGCCGTCACGCGGAGATCATCGCCCGGTCCAAGCCCCGAACAGTCCCCGCCGCTTCGTCCCCCCGGCAGCGTGCCCGAAGAAGACTTCGTACGTAGGTGCGTGCGTTGCGGCGAGTGCCTTCGCGTGTGTCCTAACGACGTTCTTCAGCCTCTTGGAGTCAGCCTAGGGCTTGACCGACTCTGGACCCCGTACGTAGCTGCTGACTGGGCGGGGTGCGAGCCAAGCTGTAACCGCTGTGGACAAGTCTGCCCAACCGGCGCCATTCGAGCCTTATCACTCGAAGAAAAGCGTGTGGCTCGTATCGGGTTGGCCGTCATTGATCGTCAAGCATGCCTCCCTTATGTTGGGCGGTCGGCCTGCCAATTGTGTGTCGATGCCTGTACAGGGACCGGTCATCAAGCAATCGACTTCATCCTCGTGGACACACAACTGGATGCCACCGGCCAACCCATCGCCGACACCGGTTTCCTAGCCCCAGTAGTACAACCAGAAAAGTGCGTCGGCTGTGGACAATGCCAGAGCCGCTGCTATGCGATTAACGTCCAGGAAAAGCGGCTCTTGACCCGTTCGGCCATTCACGTGGAAGCAAGAAAGGGAAAAGAAGATCGATTGCAGAATGGCTCAGACCGTGCGTTGCGACAGGCTGTCACGGGGCGCGTTAATTTCGGCCACGGGAGGGCGCGTTAAAACCAGCAGGT
>CAZLDQ010000079.1:0-23555 GCA_964558295.1 uncultured Planctomycetaceae bacterium
CGACGACGAACGTCCAGTCGCGGCCGGGGAGCGAGGGGCGGAAGGGAGTGTTGTTGAGGAGGTTCACCGGGGCGAGGTGCTTCAGCGGATCCACCGGATTAACCCGCGGGGTGGAGAAGGCGTAGACCGTATGATTCTTGCGATTCGCCTCCCACAAGTTGATCGCCGTAGGCAGCATGGTCTGTGCCGAGAGGATGATTTCCGCGGAATCGAAATTTTGCTTTTCTTGCGGACGACGGGGATAGGCCTCGATCCAGATGTCGTTGGCGGCATTTTCTTGGGGCGTTATCAGCCGTAGCCAGTATCGCTCTTTGAGGGTCTGAGCTTTGGCGCCGAACAGGAAGGGAACGGGGCCATCGGCAATCGCCGCCCCTTGCATCTCGGGCGGCAGCTTGTGCTCAATCACTTTCTTGTTCTGATAGTCGAACTGGAAGATCGACTTGCCATCGCAGATCCACTGCTCAGGCTGCTGGCCTTCGATCCGGAACAACCCCTTGTCAGGCGAAGCGTACTTCAAATCGCCCTGATCTTGAAGCGGCTGTTGGGCATTGCCATAGATCGCATCATAGCGAAACCGCGTGAACCGGCATTCGAACGTCTTCACCAAGGCGCTGCGTTGTTCCCAGACTTGCAGAACGCGGTCGACTTGAGCCTGCTGCTGGGGAGAAAGCTGGAAAGGCGCCGTAGGGGGCTGTTGGGGATTAGGGTCGGCCACGGCCGGCTGGGACATGTCGCGGCGCTGCAAGACAGGTTGACGAGGTGGGGTATAGTCCGGCGGAGGGGGGTCGGACGGGATACCTGAGCGGCTGTCATAGACCGAGCGTTGCTCATAGGGGGCTTGAGCTTGCACGGTGGTGGCCGTTCCCCAAAGCCCGAGGCAGAGAGCCAACCCGAGATATGTTCGCATGGACGACCTCCCTGTGTCCGCAAAAACCCAACGATTTGAGCCTGACGGCAATCCCCACCCATCAGACAGGATGCCGATTCTAGCAAGAACTCCCCTTTCGCCCCAAGAGCGATTCCTCTTGACCCCCCACGGCCGCTATGCGACGATTTGTTGCCCGGCGGATGGTCAACTTGTTCTTCTCCGGCTCTACCGTCAGGACGAGTTTTACGGCGGAGCGTGATGACGACGAGGTTGGCAATCTGAGGCGCTGTAGCGGGCGGGCAAGGTGGGCCGGCTCAATGGCGTGGGGCGAGCGAAACGGAAAACGTTCCATCCACCAACCGCGCAAGGACGCCTGCGGTGAAGATCGCTCTGGTACATGATTGGCTGACCGGGATGCGAGGCGGGGAAAAGTGTCTAGAGGTGCTCTGCCGCCGATTCCCGGCTGCACAGTTGTTCACGCTTCTGCATGCCTCGGGGAGCACCTCCCCGACGATCGAACGGATGCAGATCACCACAAGCTTCTTGCAGCGGATTCCGACCGTCCACCGTCACTATCGCTACCTGCTGCCGCTGATGCCGGCAGCCATCGAACGGCTGGAGATTCCGGCCGATGTGGATCTGGTCGTCAGCTTCAGCCATGCGGTGGCCAAGAGCATCAAGCCGCCGCCGGGCGTACCGCACGTCTGCTACTGTTTCACGCCGATGCGCTATGCCTGGCATCGCCGGGCCGATTACTTCGTTGCCTCCGGCCGGGTGACCGGCGCACCGGTCAGTGCGGTGCGCAACCTGCTTCTGGATTGGATTCGCCAGTGGGACCGCTCGACGAGCGAACGGGTCTGGCATTTCGTGGCGATCAGTCATACGGTGGCCAAGCGAATCGCGGAGAGTTACGGGCGGACAAGTCACGTCATCTACCCACCGGTCGATACCGAGTTCTACACGCCCTCGGACGAACCTCGCGATGATTCGTACGTGTGTGTTTCTGCCCTGGTGCCGTACAAGCGAATCGACCTGGCGATTGAGGCCTGCAACCGGCTGGGGCGTCGTCTGGTGGTGATCGGCGAGGGGCCGGAGCATCGCCGCCTGGCCCGATTGGCAGGCCCCACCGTGACGCTGGCCGGTTGGCAGAGCAACGAGGCGATCCGTTCTCAATTGCGTCGAGCCCGGGCGCTTCTGTTTCCGGCCAACGAAGATTTTGGGATCGTGCCGGTCGAGGCGCAAGCCTGCGGCACGCCGGTGGTGGCCTTTGGTCAAGGCGGAGTCACGGAGACCGTCTTGCCAGCCGACGAAACGCGGCCCGGCACGGGGCTGTTCTTTGCCGAGCAGACGGTCGATTCCCTCTGCGAGGCGATTGCGCGGCTGGAAGCCCATCCTGCGTGGTTTCCGCCGTCCTTGGCCCGCCGGCAGGCCGAACGGTTTGCGGTCGCGCGGTTCGAGCGGGAAATGGTCGCCTATCTGGCCAACGTCGCCGGTACGCAGGGTGTGTCGTCCGCGTTAGAAACAGGCTGACCCACGGCTGCGCCGTGCGGCACCCCCCGCCGGCCATATCGCCCCCCCTCCTTAGAGTGTTGTGATCTTGTGTTGGTTCACGAATGACCGGAAGTCGGGGGGGCTTGCGGGACTCTTTCCATCTCCCCCAAATGGGCATAGAATGGAGGTATGTCTGATCGAACTCTCGTGGCCCTGCCGGTCTACAACGAAGTCGCGCACGTGGCGGAGGTACTTGACGAAGTCCTGCGCTACGGTCCAGACGTCTTGGTTGTCGACGACGGCTCAACGGACGGCACGTCGACGTTGCTGGCAGCGCGCCGCGACATCCGCGTACAACGCCATCCACGCAATCTGGGTTATGGGATGGCCCTGCGTACGGCTTTTGACTACGCGCTGCGTGAGGCTTACGACATTCTCGTGACGATCGACTGCGACGGCCAGCACGAACCGCGGCTGATTCCCGAGTTTGTCGAAGCCTGCCAGGAGGCGGACATTGTGTCCGGCAGCCGTTATCTGAAACGGTTCCCCGGGGATAGCCGGCCTCCCGAGGATCGCCGGCGGATCAACCTCCAGATTACCGAGGAGATCAACCGGCGACTCGGCCTGGCGCTGACTGACGCCTTTTGCGGTTTCAAGGCTTATCAGGTCCCTTTGTTGGCCAAATTCGAGCTGACCGAGACCGGCTATGCGATGCCCGTGGAACTCTGGGTTCAGGCCTCGGCTCTTGGGCTGAAGATCGTGGAACGGCCGGTGCCGCTGGTCTATCTGGACGAGGAACGGTCGTTCGGGGGCTCGCTGGACAACGCCGCGGTCCGTCTGGACGTCTATCGCCAGGTGCTGGAGCGGAGTATCGAACGGGCCGAATTTCAGCCCGCCTTCCCTAACGCGACACGCGAACGAAGAAGCATTCGATGACGACGGGCCTCCAGTACGTTCAGTATCGGCAACTCCGCACGCCGCGTGAGGACCGCACCGCGTTGATCGAGCCGTCGGCCGAGCGGGTTGGGGAATTGCTGGCCGTGAATGCCGCCCGGCGAGCCGGTTATGCCTACGATCTGCAAGGCCGTCCTCTGGCGGAGTTTGTCCGTCAGGCCCGGCAGGAATTGCTGCATCTGGCCTGCCGTTGGACCTCCTCCTATCGGGACACAGACTCCTCCCAGTTGGACTCGGCAACCACGATCCTCGTGGCCGGCCATCAGCCCCAGTTGTTCCATCCGGGGGTTTGGTTCAAGAGCTTTGTGCTCGATCGGCTCGCCCGGCAGCATCAGGCCATGGCGATCAATCTGATTGTCGACAACGACACGGTCAAGCAAAGCTCGCTGTTGGTCCCCGGGGGGGCGCCCGATGCGCCGACGGTAGCCGCGCTCCCCCTCGACCAATCGGCCGCCCCGGTGCCGTACGAAGAGCGGCGGATCGTGGATCGGCGTCTGTTTCGCAGTTTTGGCGATCGGGTGACGTCGCAGCTTTCGTCACTGGTGCCCGATCCGCTGGTGCGTCACTACTGGCCGATGGCCGTCCGGGGCATGTGTCGCACGGATAACCTCGGGGCCTGTTTGGCCCAGTCGCGGCATCAGTTGGAAGGGGAATGGGGGCTGAAGACTTGGGAAGTGCCGGTCAGTTGGCTCTGTCAGACGGAGTCGTTCGCCTGGTTTGTCACCCACCTGCTGGCCCACTTGCCCCGTTTCCGGGAAGCCTACAACGAGGTGGTCCAGGCCTATCGTCGCGTCCATCACATCCGCAGTACGGCTCATCCGATGCCCGATTTGGCTGTTGAGGGCGAGTGGCTCGAATCGCCCTTTTGGATCTGGAACGACGACAATCCCGAGCGGCGTCGGCTGTTCGTGCGCCGACGGTCCGAGGCGATGATCCTTTCGGACCGTCATGGCCTGGAACTGGAACTGCCGCTTGTGCCCGAGGGGGACTGCCGCCGGGCCGTGGCGCGCTTGGTGGAACTGCCGGAACGTGGGATCAAGCTTCGCTCGCGTGCGTTGACGACCACCCTCTGGTCGCGGTTGGTGCTTGGCGACCTGTTCCTCCACGGGATTGGCGGGGCCAAGTACGATCAAGTGACCGACGGCGTGATCAGCCGGTTCTTCGGGCTCCAGCCGCCCGACTACCTGGTCGTGTCGGCCACGGTCCATTTGCCGATCCCGCATCGGAAGACGACGGCTGAAGACTTGCGTGTCGTGAAACAGGGACTGCGGGAGTTGACGTTTCATCCGGAAGTATACCTCGACGACGACGCCTCGTCCGCCGCCGATACAGGGCTCGATCCCCAATCGCTGATTGCCGAGAAGCGTCATTGGATCCAGACCGAGCCCACGCCGGTCAACGCCCGGCAGCGGTGTCTGGCGATTCGCCGGATCAACGAGTCGCTGCAACCGCTGGTCGCCGCCGACCGGGCCCGGTTGCAGGAAGAGCGTGACCGCGTGACCCACGGCCTACGGGTCGAGAGCGTTTTATCTTCCCGGGAGTATGCGTTTTGTCTTTATCCCGCGGATCTGTTGCGGGAATGTTTCGCGGAGCTGGCGGGAAAGGAGCAATGACTCGGGCGACAGGAATCGGATCGACTGGGCTCGAAATGTGACGCAGTGCAAATCACCGGCCGTTGGGTACAGGATATGTTCCGTCCGCCCACCTCTGTGCTGCCACGAAATCTGTTTCCGGCCTTAAGGCGGGAAAGCGTCCGGGTGCAGGCTTCTCACCTGCAAGACGCGGCGAGCCTTGAAGCCTGCGAAGTGTTGGCCCGCTTCCACACAACCCCAGCGGGTCTCAGTGAGGCGGAGGCCTCGCGCCGGCTTACCCAGCATGGTCCCAATGTGATTGCGCAGGAGCAGCGCGGCAGCCAACTCCGGATCTTGCTCCGGGCGTTTCTGAATCCTCTGGTGGTGCTCCTGGCGTTCCTGGCAGTGATCTCCATGCTCACCGAGGAGTCCCGCGAGGCCATCATGATGTCGATCATGGTGGTCTTGGGGGTCGGTCTGCGGTTCATTCAAGAATCGCGTGCGGATGCGGCTGCGGCCAAGCTCAAGGCGATGATTCACGTTACGGCGACGGTGCTCCGCGACGGGCAACTCCGGGAACTGCCACTTGGTCACCTCGTGCCGGGCGACCTGGTCGAACTGTCGGCCGGCGATATGATTCCGGCCGACCTTCGCCTCGTGACCGCCAAGGATCTGTTTGTGACCCAGTCGAGCTTGACGGGCGAAACCTATCCGGTGGAGAAGCATGCCGCCCGCGAGGACGACGGGGGCAAGCCTGTCCTCGAGTTACGGAACCTCTGTTTCCTCGGCACGAGTGTTGAGAGTGGCGCCGGCACGGGAGTGATCGTGGCGACAGGCCTTAACACGTATCTGGGTGGCATGGCCAAAATGCTTGTCGAGGCTCCCGCCCCAACCGCGTTCGACAAAGGCGTTTCGCGGTTCACCTGGCTGATGATTCGGTTCATGGCGGTGATGGTCCCGTTGGTGTTCCTCATCAACGGCCTGACCAAGCACAACTGGATGGACGCCTTCTTCTTTGCCCTGGCGGTGGCCGTCGGCCTGACGCCGGAGATGCTGCCGATGATCGTCACCGTCTGCCTGTCGAAGGGGGCGATCGCCATGTCGCGCAAGAAGGTCATCGTCAAACGGCTCCACGCGATTCAGAATCTGGGGGCAATGGACATCCTCTGCACGGACAAGACGGGCACGCTGACTCTGGACCGAGTGATCCTCGAACGGTACTGCGACGTCGTCCGCCACGAGAACCCAATGGTGCTCCGCCTGGCCTATCTTAACAGCCACTTCCAGACGGGCTTGAAAAACCTCCTGGATCGGGCGATCCTCGAACATCGCGAGATCCATGAACTGGCGGAGGTGAACCAATACACGAAGGTCGATGAGGTCCCCTTCGATTTCTCCCGCCGCGTCATGTCGGTCGTGGTCGAGACTCCCGAAGGAACTCATCGATTGATCTGCAAAGGGGCCCCCGAGGCCGTCTTTCAACGCTGCAATCGCTTCGAATTGGAGGGCCAACTCTACCCGATCGAGCCGCTCTTGATCGCCGAACTTCGGGAGGAGTACGACAAACTCAGCGTCGAAGGCTTCCGGGTCTTGGCCATCGCTTACAAGGATCTTGAACGCAAGCCAAGCTACTCCCGGGAGGATGAAAGCGCGTTGGTGCTGGCCGGTTACCTCGCCTTTCTCGATCCGCCGAAGGAAACCGCCGGACCAGCAATTGCCTCGCTTCGCAACCTTGGCGTGGCGGTGAAGATTCTCACCGGCGACAATGAACTGGTGAGCGGAAAGATCTGCCAAGCGGTGGAGCTGTCCACCGAACATGTTCTCACAGGGAACCAGGTCGAGGCCATGACCGACGAGGACCTGACCGCGGCGGCCGAAGACGCCACGCTCTTCGTCCGCCTCGCTCCCGCCGACAAGCAACGGGTGATCCGCGCGCTGCAACGCCGCAAGCACGTGGTCGGATTCATGGGAGATGGGATTAACGACTCGCCTGCGCTCCGGGCCGCGGACGTGGGGATCTCGGTTGACTCGGCCGCGGACATCGCGAAGGAGGCGGCCGACTTGATTCTCCTGGAAAAGAGCCTGATGGTTGTTGTCGACGGGGTGCGTGAAGGGCGCAAGGTGTTCGCGAACATCCTCAAGTACATCCGCATGGGAGCCAGCTCCAGCTTTGGCAACATGTTCAGCGTGCTGGGGGCCAGCGCGTTTGTGCCCTATCTGCCGATGACCCCCATCCAGATTCTCACGAACAACCTTCTTTACGACTTCTCGCAGGTCCCCATCCCCACCGACGAGGTTGACCCCGACGAGATTGCCAAGCCGCAGCCCTGGCAGATCGGTCAGATCGCGCGCTACATCATGCTGATTGGCCCCTGCAGTTCCGTGTTCGACTATACGACCTTCCTGATCCTGCTCTACGTCTTCCACGCCTGGGATCCGGCCCGGCAAGCCATCTTTCAGACGGGCTGGTTTGTCGAGTCGCTGTTGACCCAGACGCTGATTATTCACGTTATTCGGACCAACCGCATTCCGTTCCTGGAGAGCCGTGCCAGTTGGCCGCTGCTATTGACCAGTGGCGTGATCATGCTGATCGGTGTGTGGCTTCCGTCCTCGCTCGTCGGACATTGGCTCGGCTTCACGGCTCTCCCGTCACGGTATTGGCCTCTTCTGGGGCTCACCCTCTTCGGTTATGTGGCACTGACCCAAGCCGTGAAGACCTGGCTGGTCCGGCATGCTTGGGTGTGAGACCTTCGCGGGGAATGGATTCACCGCGAGGGGGTGGCGGATTGGTTGTGCGGTGGCGGCTTAGCGTTTCTGAGCGTTCTTGAGGGCCGCTTTGGCTTGTGCAACGATGTTGGCGGCGGTGATGCCGAAGTGTTCGAAGAGTTGTTCGGCCGGGGCGGAGGCGCCGAAGCCGGTCATGCCGACGAAGCGGCCGCAGCGGCCGATGTACTTGGTCCAGCCCATCGCCACGCCCGCCTCGCAGGCCACGCGGACGGTGACGTCGGAGGGCAGGACCGATTCGCGGTAGGCTTCGGGTTGGGCGTCAAACAGTTCCCAACTGGGCATGCTCACTACGCGGGCCTGGATCCCTTCGGCGGTGAGTTGTTCGTAGGCCTGCACGCAGAGCGACAGCTCGCTGCCGGTGCCGATGAGGATCACGTCGGGCTTGCCGCCGGGGGCGTCGGCCAGCACATACGCCCCCTGGTGGACCCCGGTGGCCGGGGCGAACTTCTCGCGGTCCAGCGTGGGCAGGTTCTGCCGGGTGAGGATCAAGGCGGCCGGCTTGTCCTTCAATTGCATCACGGCCTTGTAAGCCTCGACCACTTCGTTGGCGTCGCCGGGACGCAACACCACGACGTTCGGGATTGATCGCAACGCGGCCACATGCTCGACGGGCTGATGGGTCGGGCCGTCTTCCCCCACGCCGATCGAGTCGTGGGTGAAGATGTAGATCACCGGCAGATTCATTAGGGCGCTCAGCCGCAGCGACGGGCGCAAGTAGTCGCTGAACACGAAGAACGTGGCTCCGTAAGGACGCAGGTTGCAAAGGGCCATGCCGTTGAGAATGGCGGCCATCGCGTGCTCGCGGATGCCGAAATGGAAGTTGCGCCCGCCGTAGCTGCCCGGGTGGAAGCTGGGTTCCTTGTCCAGGAGGGTCTTGGTCGACGGACCAAGATCGGCCGAACCGCCCAAGAGCCAGGGGATTCGCTTGGCCAACTGGTTGAGGACCTTGCCCGAAGAATTACGCGTGGCGTTGCCTTTAGGGTCGGCCGGATAGGATTTCACTTCGGCGTCCCAATCTTTGGGCAGCCCGCGCTGGGCCATCCGTTCCAACTGCTCGGCCAATTCGGGATACTTCTGGCAGTACTCTTCATACTGGGCCAACCAGCTCTCGCGCTGCTTTGGACCGCGTTGGCCAATTCCCTCGGCAAAGTGCTTGCGGACCTCGTCGGGAATGAGGAAGTGCTCGTCCTGCGGCCAACCGTAGGCGGCCTTGGTCAGACGGATTTCCTCGGCACCGAGCGGGGCGCCGTGGGCGCCGTGCGTGTCTTGGGCATTCGGGGCGCCCCAGGCGATGTGGCTGCGTGCGATGATCAACGTCGGCCGGTCGGTGGTCTGGTGGAAGATTTCCAGGGCCTTGCGTAGCGCCTCGGTGTCGTTCGCGTCGTCCACCCGCACGACGTTCCAGCCGTAGCTTTGGAACCGAGTCCCCACGTCTTCGCTGAACGCCAGCGAAGTTTTGCCTTCGATGGTGATCTTGTTGTCGTCGTAGATCCAGCAGAGATTCGAGAGCTTGAGGTGGCCGGCCAGTGAAGCGGCCTCGGCACCGACGCCTTCCATCATGTCGCCGTCGCCGCACAGGGCATAGGCATTGAAGCCGAACAGTTCGAAACCGGGGCGGTCGTAATGGGCGGCCAGCCAGCGCGCCGCCATGGCCATCCCCACGCTGTTGGCGATTCCCTGCCCCAGGGGACCGGTAGTCGTCTCCACGCCGCTGGTATGGCCATACTCCGGATGCCCTGGCGAACGGCTGCCGAGTTGGCGGAAGCGGCGGATGTCGTCCAGCGAGACGGCCAACTCGCCGGTCGGCTTGCCCTGCCGGTCCAATTGCTTGACGCCGGTCAAATGGAGCATCGCGTAGAGGAGCATCGAGGCGTGGCCGGCCGAGAGCACAAACCGGTCGCGGGCCATCCAGGCCGGATCGGCCGGGTCGTAGCGGAGTTCATCCTGGTAGAGGACATAGGCAATCGGAGCCAGCGCCATGGGGGTGCCTGGGTGACCGCTCTTGGCAGCTTCGACGGCATCCATGGACAGGGTACGAATGGTGTTGATAGCCAACTGTTCAATACGGCTCGTCGAGACAGACATGACTAGTACATGACTCCGAAGACAGGATAGGTCCGATTGCCCCCCTAGACAGGGAGACACACCGCGTGTTTGAATCCTCAAGTGTAAAAATCGCTCGCGGTGAAGTCAACGCACGGATCCCGCCCCCCGACCGCTTGGTTTCACACCCGCGGCGTGTTATCCTGAAACGGGGCGTAGGTGTTCGTACAGCTCACTCTGAGGTGACAAGCATGGGATCCAGTCAATTGGAGACGCGGTCGGTTTGGGGAGCGTTGGCACTGTTTGGAATGTTGGCCGCTAAGGTTTGGGCGGGCGAACCAGGGGGCCTGGATCGGCTGGCAGGCGCCGATTCGCCGCTGCGCTCGGGCGAGCGAATCGCCTTTCTGGGCGATTCGATCACACAACAGGGGGCTGGCCCAGGCGGGTACGTCCGTCTGATCGACGATGCGCTCAAGGCCCGTCGGCCGGATCTGGGGACCACGGTGATCTACGCCGGCATTAGCGGCCACAAGGTGCCGAATCTCCAAGCCCGACTCGACCGGGATGTGCTTTCCAAGAAGCCCACGCTGGTGTTCATCTACATCGGCATCAATGACGTTTGGCACAGCATTCGTAACCAGGGCACCCCGAAAGACGCCTACGAAGCCGGCCTGCACGACCTGATCGATCGTATTCGAGCGGCCGGAGCGACCGTCGTGTTGGCCACGCCGAGCGTGATCGGCGAGAAGGCCAATGGCACCAACTCGTTGGACGCGATGCTCAACGAGTACGCCGCGATCAGCCGCAAGGTGGCCGCCGAGACCAAGACCCCGCTGTGCGACTTGCACGAGGCGTTCATCAGCTACCTGAAAACGCACAACCCAGAAAACAAGGATCGCGGCATCCTGACAACCGACGGCGTCCACCTGAACGCGGCCGGCAACCGCTTTGTGGCCGATTGTGCCGCTGAAGCGATTGCGGCCGCACGGAAGTGAGGGGGACGGATTTCAGATTCGGGATTTGACGCCGGAACGTTTGCGTAGCGGCGGGCTTGTCTGCCGTTGATTTCCGGCATCAAAGTGGCCCTCAATCCATTCAAGTACCATAACTCCGAGCCCGGGCAACGGGTCCCGGCTCGGAGTGCGATCTTCCACCTTCCCTCGCCACCACGACCACGCGAAGATCACAAACGTTCGTATGCGTGGGGCCGGTTTTGATCAGGGCATCCAGCGGCTCGAAGAAGTAGTAGGCGTCGTTGCGAGCCAGGTAGTCGGCCGGGTCAAGATTGCGTTGACGCATGGCGGCAAGAACCGAGGCATCGACCAGAGCACCGGCGGCGTCCGTGGGCCCGTCCTCGCCATCGGTGCCGCCAGACAACAGGGCGAGTCCCTCGGCGTCCGAGCCCAGGTGTTCCAGCGCCGCCAAGACCAACTGCTGATTGCGTCCACCCAGCCCACGCCGATCCGATGGGACCAGCTTGACGACCGGCTCGCCGCCGCTGATCAGGCAGTCGGGCCCGGGCTCGCGGCGCATTCGCAGGGTCATCTCGGCCAGATGCCGACCGACCTCCTCGGCCAGTCCTTCCGACTGCCGGGCACTGATCATGGCCGGAGAATAGCCGAGCCGGACCGCTTCCTGCCCGGCCTTATCGACCGCCGTGGCATTGTTGCCGATGATCAGGTTGGTAACCTTGCACGAACCGCTTGGTGAGTTGGACGAGGCAGACGTGGCTTGCTTGTGTCGCAGATAGTCGAAGACAACTGGCGAGATGCCCGCCGCCTGGGCGTCGTACTTGGCCAATACGGCCAAGGCCGCCTCGGGTGTGGAACAGTCGGGGACTGTGGGACCGGAGGCGATTACGTCCAAGGGATCACCCAGTACGTCGGAAATGATCAGGGCGACGAGGCGCCCGGCGCGGCAGGCCCGCAGCAGCCCGCCCCCTTTGATCCGACTGAGCTGCTTGCGAACGGTATTCAGTTCCTCGATATTCGCGCCAGCCGCGCTGAGGTGCCGGGTGACGGCCAGTTTGTCCTCCAGGCCGATTCCTTCGACCGGCGCGGGCATCAAGGCCGATCCGCCGCCGGAGATCAGGGCCAGGCAGAGGTCGCGGGGCCCCAGTGTGCTGACGATCCGCAGGATTTCCGCTGCCCCGGCTACTCCGGCCGGCATCGGCTCGTTGACCCCCGCCGGCCGGGCGGGATGGAGATGGATCCGGCGCAGCGAGCGGACGCAATCATCCGGGACGTTGACCCAGCCGGTGACCTGTTTCGCTTCAAGCCAACGGGCTCCCAGCGCCTCTTCCACCCCGGCGGCCATTCCCGCCCCGGCTTTCCCTGCTCCAATCACGGCGATGCGATCGATGTCGGCCAGCGGCACGAGTTCGTCGCCCACGCAGAGCTCGTCCCCTTCGACGTGTAACGCTGCTCGCACGAGCCGATCCGAACGGACGGCCTCGATGCCGGCTTGCCAGATTCGCAGGGCATCGTCGCGGAGTCTGGTCATCAGAAATGCAACCCGGTTGCCAAAGGGGAGACGTTGTCCGAAAGCTCCGAGAAGGGGAGGTCCCATTGTAGCAGACCCACTGGACGGAGCAAACCACATCCACCCGTATGGCTGTGCCGGTTCCCGGCAAAAGTGGCGAGTCGCAAGATGCGGCAAAAATGTCGCAAACTTCCGTGGCAAGGAGGGTGCCTTTTTAGTAACAATGAGGGAAGAAGCCGTCGAGAGCTACGGCTCTCATTGTCCCAGGACTGTCAGGCACTCGGTGGGAGTCATCGGGGCGATTCTGCGGGAACCTGTACGTCACCGGTGTCACGGCGGCAAGAGATTTCTGGGTATCCGGTTTTTAGACAACAGGCTTTTATGGGCAAAGGGGGTGCTCATGCGACGCCAAGGTTTCACTCTGGTCGAACTGTTGGTGGTCATCGCCATTATTGGGATCTTGATCGCCTTGTTGTTGCCGGCGGTCCAGGCAGCGCGGGAGGCTGCCCGACGCTCGCAATGCTCCAACCACCTCAAACAAATGGGGTTGGCCTTACACAATTACAACAGCTGTCACGGCCGTTTTCCGGCCGGAGCCACCTCACATGCCACGACGGGTTGGGTCTACGGATTCGCCTGGGGTGTGGCGATTCTTCCCTTTGCCGAACAAGGCCCGCTCTACGACAAGCTCGACAAAATCGGCACCGGCAGCGTGAGTTCCTATCCCCACACGGGGCTGATCTACACTGGGCACAATGAGTTCAACGGCCGGGTGCTCAGCGGGGTGGCGATTCCTTACATGTTCTGCCCCTCCTCCTCGTTGCCGCAGTTTGTCCTGACCGGTTCGACCCCACCGGGACCCGCCGGGGCCGCCTCGCCCACCTACACGGCAATCACCGGGGCCATCGATCACTCTTCGGCGGTTGACAACGACGGCGAATCGAATATCCATCGGGCCAAGGGGATTCAATCCCGAGGCGGCGTCCTCTTGCCCCGCCAATGTTTGACTTTCCGTGACATCACCGACGGTTCGTCCAATACGCTCATGGTCGGCGAGCAATCGGGTTGGTGTTATGATTCGAGCGGGACGCGATACAACTGCCGCAGCGACTACTCCCATGCCTTTTGCATGGGGGCCACCCCTAGTGATGTCACCGACAACCGTTGGTTCAACACGACGACCGTGCGTTACGGGATCAATTACCGAGTGTGGAATGCTGCCGGCATCGGCAACGCCAGTTATCCCTGCAACCGGCCGATTCAATCGGCCCATCCCGGCGGGGCGCAAGTCCTGTTGGCCGACGGCTCCGCCCGTTTCCTCTCCGAGACGCTGGCCCTGCAAACGCTGTTCGACCTTTCGAACCGCGACGACGGCCATCCGATCAGCGACTTCTGAAAAACGGTTTCCGTGCTCTTCAGGGAGATTTACGAATGACTTTGCACGACCGTTGCAGCCCCCGTGGATTGACCGGAGTCCTGGGGCTTCTGGTTCTTCTCGGCGGCTGCTCCAAGCACGACGAGGTGGGCCTTGTGCACGGCAAGGTCACGCTGGGTGGTCAACCGTTGACGCAGGGGAGCGTCCTGTTCGAGAACCGGACGAAGGGGATCTCGTTGCTTGCCCCGCTGAGTGCAGACGGCACCTATACGGCACGCACCTACGAGCAAAACGGCTTGCCGCCAGGAACTTATCAGGTGGCCATCACTCCTAATGTGGCCGCCGAGACCGACGCGCCGCTCGTCCAGCAACCGACGCCAGAGGGGAAGACGGAGGGAGCAATTCCGGCCAAGTATCGCCGCGTGGCCACCAGTGGGCTGTCGGTGACCGTCCAGGCTGGTGACAATCCGCCCTTCGACTTCAACCTCACCCCGTAGCCCCGGCCCCCCCTGGCCCTAAACCCTAAACCTTCTTGTTCATCACCAACTTGGCGAAGTGTTCGAAAGAGCGGTCGTAGGTGGCCTCGGCTTCGGCGGGGAAGCAACAAGCGGGAAGTTCGCGGGCGCGGAGATGGTAGGTCAGGCAGTCACAGCAGGCACCTTTGCGCGAGCAGGGCTCGTAGGTGCAGTTGCACACGTTCTTGTTTCGCGAAATCTTGCAGTCCATCAAACCCTCCAAAAGCTAAGTCCAAAGCCCGCCCTGACAGCCCCCTCAGGTGGCGGTAACGAGCTTGCAACGCCCTAAGGTCTCAGTATATCCGGCAACCCGCTGTGGGAAACGCCCTTGGGGTGCCCCTCCGCCGCCCGGAACGCCCCGAAGGGGCTACAGGAACCGATACCGGGCCTGTTGGTTCAAGGCTTGCTGGCCGCAGATCCTACACCTCTCTGGTTGACAGGCCCCCCGGTTCGGTTCACACTCGAAGGATTGTCGGTACCAAGACTTCTTTGGATCGTAGTGAAGGAACCTCCGCCATGTACAGCCCCCACTCTCGACGACGCTTCTTGCAACTGGCCGGCGCGGCGGCCGGTCTGGCCGCGGGTCCATGCTTGGCCCAGACGCCCTGCCAACAGCCAGCCTGCACGAAAGCCAAAGGCAAGTGGCCGTTCGTGTTCGGCCTGGCTTCCTATACAACCAAGGATTTCACGCTGGACCAGACGCTTTCGATGGCCGGCCGGGTGGGGCTGACGCATCTGTGCCTCAAATCGTTCCATCTGCCGCTAGACGCCTCGGAAGAGCAGATCGCCCAGGCCTTGGAGAAGGTGAAGCAGTCGGGCTTGGTGCTCTATGGGGGGGGCGTGATCACCATGAAGACGCCGGCCGAAGTGGAGCAGGCCTTTGCCTATGCCAAGGCGGCCGGGATGACGACGATCGTTGGTGTCCCCTATCCGGACGTCTTGCCGTTGGTGAATGAGAAAGTCCAGCAGTTCAATATCCGGGTAGCGATTCACAACCATGGTCCGGAAGACAAGGTCTATCCTACGCCACAAAGCGCGTACGAGAAGATCAAGGGACTCGACAAGCGGATTGGGCTCTGCATCGACATTGGCCACACGCAGCGGGCGGGCGTCGATCCGTCGGAGGCTGCCCAACAGTGTGTCGATCGGCTCCTGGACGTGCACATCAAGGACGTTTCCGAAGCGACACGAACCGGCAAGACCGTGGAGATCGGTCGCGGGGTGATCGACATCCCGAAGTTCCTTCGCACGCTCCTTGCGCTGAACTACTCGTCGGTAGTCTCCTTCGAGTATGAGAAGGATCCCAAGGACCCGCTGGCCGGCCTGGCCGAATCGGTCGGCTACGTCAAAGGCGTCTTGGCGGCGATCTGAAAGCAACCGGAGGTCTTGAGCCGGCCGTGGAGCGGGCTCAAGACCTCCGTCCCCTCACACGCGTCCCTCTCCCGCTTGGGGAGAGGGGGCGTGAGGGAAACGGTTTTGGTTCTCACACCTTAGAAGGTGATGATCGCATCCAGGCCACCGGCGAACTGGCTGTTCGAGGCCCCGTTGTTGAACGGGCGGGCGCCAACCGCGGCGTCACCCTCGTACCAGTCCCAGCGGATTTCCGGGCGGATGATGACGTTGGCATGTGGCTTGTAGTTCAAGCCGAGCGTCACTTCGTAGAAGTCGCCCGCCGCACCGGCGAAGTCCGGCGAGACGACGCGAGCGCCGTCGTCATCGTGGAACCACTCGATGCGGATGCCGCCGGCCCAGCAGTCGCTCCACTGGTAGAACAGGTACTGGTTCAGGCCATACCATTGGGCATTGCCGTTCGGATTGTTGGAGTTCAAGCCGAGGTCGTGCTGGAACACATAGGTCAACTTGTCGGTGAGCTTGTGGGTCAGCACGAGGCTGTTCATGTAGATATCGCCTTCATTGGCGCTGCGTATCCCACGGCCCCAATAGCCGGCGGTCATGGCCCACGCGAAGGTGGTCCGGTCAGACAGCGTGTAGTTGATGCCGCTGAGGAGGTTGTCGGCGCCGTTGTCGTTGCCGAACCCGCTGTCCCAGCCGTCCACCCAGCCGCCATAGACGGTGAGTTTGTCGCCGAGCTTGCGGTTGACCACGAAGCCGGTGTGGGTAAACGGCTCCGCGTAGTACATCGCATAGGCGTGGCTGTAGAAGAAGTTGCCCGTGGCCGGGACGACTTCGTAGCCGATCGAGGTGTAGAAGTGCCCACCCTTGATCGTCCAATCGCCGTAGGCCAGTTCGGCATAGATCTGAGGAATCGCCGAGCCGTAGCGTGACGAGCTGTCCCAGCCGAAGTCCCAACCCTGGTCGCCGAAGCTCTGGGTGTCCGGGCCATCGACGCCGTAGACGTAGTCAATGCGACCACCGAGATCCCAGCAACCGCATTCGGTGTTGGTCTTCTTCTCGGCATAGAACCAGAGCTGATGCAGATTGAAATCGGTCAGGTTGTTGAAGCCCATGGGGCCGTTAGTCGGGGCGCCGTGCGCGTTGGTGTACACGCCCGACTGCACCCAACCGCCGATCTCGATGCCATGCTGCTGCAGGATGCACGGCTGCGGCAGTTTCCAGGCGTCGCCCAGCGTGCCACACTGGCACCAGCGGGACGAACTTGGAGCTTCTTCCACGTACGCTTCAGCCGCCTGCTGTGCGGCCGTCTGGGGCACTGCGGCCGGAGCCTGAGGTGCCGCGGCACCGGGCACGGGCGCATCAGCCCAGGCACTACTGTTCCAGGCCAGTGCCTGGGACTCTTCCCAGGACGCTGCCTCCACGGGCCTGAGACCGCCCAGGGCTAAAAGGGACAAACTCGTCAGGGTCAACCACGTCGTCTTCATGACTTCTCTCTCCGATGGATCGCGGCGCGGGAGCCGCTACTGCCTGTAAGCAAGACCTCCCTGCTCAGTACGTTTGGGGGCGAGTTGCGAGAAAACAGGATGGTGGGTTCCTGCTTCAAAACGCTCTCTATCGAGGTATCGTGTCCATCGGGACGGCCGGTTCAACAAAATCCGCAATTATCGCAAATGCCCCAGTGACAAAAATGTCGGACATAACCGGAAGTGGGGCCAGAGGTTGTGAAACGGGCCAAGCCTGGGAAAGCGTACCGCAAGCCACGGTTGCAACGCCTGGCCAAGCTGCGCCTGCATGAGAACTACGTGGAGGGGGTAATGCGAGCAAAAGCTTTGCAGAATACCTCGACACGGCAAGGGGGAGAAGATTTGCCGCCTCTCAGGCAATCCGCATCGTCAACCCACCGTCGATCGTGAAAGTCTCGCCGGTGAGGTAGTCGTTGCAGACCACTTCGGCGATCAGCGAGGCAACCTGTTCCGGAGTCCCCTCCCGGTGCAGCGGGATGCGGTTGTCCAGGTTGTGCCTTTTCTGCTCCTCGGTCATCGCGTCGTGAAACCGGGTGCGGATGATCCCCGGGGCAATGCAATTCACGCGGATATTGTCGCCAGCCACTTCGCGGGCCAGCGCCCGGGTAAACTGGGGCAAGGCGCCTTTGACCACCTGGTAGGCCAAATTGAAGGGGATACCGCGAATCCCCGCCACGGAGGAGATCATGATGATCGCCCCCTCCTTACGTTCTTTCATCGCCGGGACCACGGCCCGGGCGAGATGAAACATTGCGTGGACATGCACGGCGAAGCCTTCGTGCCAAGCCTCGGGAGTCAAGTCGAGCAGTCCCCCTTTGATAGCACCGCCTGCACAGTGCACCAACACGGCCACGGGGCCCAGTTGCTCGGCCGTCTGTTGGGCGCAACGGGTTGCCTCCTCGGCCTTGGCCATATCTGCCGCTATGAAGAGGGCTCGCCGCCCGAGGGCTTCGATGGCCGCCTGGGTCTGACGGGCTTCTGTGTCGTCATGGCGGCCGACGATTGCCACCTCCGCCCCGCGCCGAGCCAGTTCCACGGCCACTGCCGCGCCAATTCCTTTCGTACCGCCTGTGACCAGGGCTACTTTCCCGTGTAGGTCCATCATTGACTCCCTGCACCTTTCACCTGCATCCGAACGGCATAGAGTCCCTTGCAGGCAGTAATGAATAAGGTCTGCCGGTCCTTGCCGCCAAAGCAGACGTTGGCTGTCCAAGGCTCGCTGTCGATGGCGATGTGCTCGATCTGTTTGCCGGAGCGATCGAAGACGAACACTCCCTTGCCGGTCAAGTAGACGTTGCCCTGTTCGTCGAGGGTCATCCCGTCGGAACCCATCTCGCAGAACAACCGTTTGCCCGTCAACGAACCGTCCGGCTGAATGTCGTAGGCATAGGTTTTCTTGGCCTTGATATCGGCCACATAGAGCGTCCGGCCGTCGGGCGTACCGATCACGCCGTTGGGTCGCTCCAGGTCGGCCGCCACGCGCACCACCTTCTGCCGATCGGGCGACAAATAGTAGACGCACTGCCCGTCCTGCTCCATTGGCCCGCGATTCCAATACGGTCGCTTATAAAACGGGTCGGTGAAATAGAGCCCGCCGTCGGGACGAATCCAGAGGTCGTTGGGACCATTGAGCAGCTTGCCTTGATACTCGTTGACGACTACCGTGACTTTGCCTGTTGGGTCGATGCACCAAAGTTCGTTCTTCTCATCGGCACACGCCCAGAGGTTCCCCTGGCGGTCGAAGTACAGTCCATTGGAGCGTCCGCAGGGCTGCATGAACGTAGAGAGTTGACCGTCGGTGCTCCACTTCATGATCCGGTCGTTGGGCTGGTCGGTGAACAGGACGTTCCCTTGAGCATCGACCGCCGGACCTTCGGTGAACTTGAACCCGTCGGCCAGCCGTTGGACCTTAGCCCCCGGTGCGAGAAGACTGCTTTCGGCAGCCCAGGCAGTCAGCGGACAAACACCGACCATCACCAACGCCATCCACCTACCGATTGCTCGCATCGTTGTCGTCCTCATGATTTGAAGGTGTCGCGGGCCGGTCTGCCGGAGTCTTTGGCCCGGGGGGCCGGCGCACGATTGCGCTTTGGTGCAGAATAGTCCGTTTCGCGTCGATCTCAACCCAACCGGTTGGGGGATTTGCCAAGCGATCCACGCGAGGCGTTTTGGCGGATTGCCTCCGCGGTGCGGTTTGCAACACGACGTCATTGAGCCGCCCCTGTTCGTCAAGCCCGTCAGGAAAGAATCGATTCCATGCAAGGCAAGCGGCGATGGCGTGTCGTTGGTTTCTTCAACACGGCATGGCCCCATCCTTTTGCATTGACCATTTCCCTCCTTTCCCCCTGATTGACGGATTCTGGACGCTCACCCTATAATCTAATGGGCTCATGAGCGAGCCTCTTCACGGTGGAATCCCCTGCTGGGGGAGCACTACGGCGATGATTGTGGATAACGGAGTCAGCACGCCGCGGCGACAGGGCCTGCTGGCCGGGCTTGTTGCCGGCGGGCTGGGGGTAGCTTTCTGGTTAGGGGGAGTCGTTCTGTTCGCCCAAGCGCCACCGCCCGCCCAAGGCCAAGCGCCGGCGGTCGCGCCGGAGAAAGGGGAGGGACCGGCCCCAGTCGCGCGAATGGGCCGAACCCTGCGACTCCGCTTGCCGATCAGCGGCAAGACGTACCCGGCCGTGCGGCGGTTCGTGTTCCGCGTGCTGGACGAAGCCAAGATGGCTGGTGCGCGGCCGGTGCTGATCTTCGAATTCGACGTCCCGGCCGACGCCCGCGACTTTGCTGCATCAAGTGAATTCGGTCCCAGCTATCAGCTGGCAGATTTCCTGTCCAGCGACCGACTCAACGAAGCCACCACGGTGGCCTATGTGCCCGAGTCGATCCAGGGCCATGCCGTGCTCGTGGCTTTGGCTTGTGAAGAGATCATCCTTGGGCCAACGGCCGAAATCGGTCCGGCAGGTATCCAGGAACCGGTGATTACTGCACCGTTGCGTAGCGCGTACAAGGAAATTGCCGATCGTCGCAAGACGATTCCTGCGGAGGTCGCCCTTGGCTTGCTGGACCCCGCGCGCAAGGTTCTCGTGGTGGAGACCGATCTGAGTCGCGAGTACGTGACTCCCGAGCAGTTGGAAGAGCTTCGCAAGACGCGCACGATCCAATCGAGCCGGACTCTGTTTGAAGCCGGCCAGCCGGGACTGCTGACCGCCGACGAAGCGCGGGATCTTGACCTGATCGACTTCAAGGCCAACAGCCGGCGGGATCTGGCGCGTGTTTTGGACCTGCGTCCGGAAGCCGTGGAAGAAGACCCGTCGGCCGGCGGCCAGTGGCGTGCGGTTCGGGTGGACATAAAAGGGCCGATCAACGCCGAAACCGTGCGTCGCGCCCAGCGGTTGATCGAAGATGCCCAGCGAGTGCATCAAGCCAACTTCGTCTGTCTGTGGATCGACAGTCCAGGTGGATCGCCTCCCGACAGTATGGAAATGGCGAGTTATCTGGCGGCGGACCTAAAGCCAAGCAAGATCCGCACCGTGGCCTATGTACCGAGTCAAGCCTTGTCGGATGCGGCGCTGATCGCCTTGGCCTGCGACCAGGTTGTCATGGGGCCGGCGGCCATTTTGGGAGGGCCCGGCGAGCACGAGCCGACGGCGGCCGAAATCGCTCTGGCGCGTCAGGCAATGCGTGAGGTGATCGCACCGCGCACTGCGCGGTCCTGGTCGTTGCCCGTGGCGATGATCGACCCGGAATTGGAAGTGTTTCGCTATACGCGTGCCGGAGCCGGGGCGTATCCGGAATTTTTTTCGGAAGATGAATTGGCGCAGCAGCCCGACCGCGGCCAGTGGAAGCAAGGCCCACGGGTCACCGAGCCGGGCAAACCGTTCAAGACCTTGGGCAAAGATGCTCCCGGTTACTGGCTGGCCAACTACACGGTCGACAGTTTTGCGGAGTTCAAGGAGATTTACGGTTTGGAGAACGATCCGGCCATGTTGGAGCCGAAGTGGGCGGATTTCCTGGTCGAGGTCTTGGCCTCTCCTGGCGTGTCGATCCTGTTGCTGGTGATTGCCTTTGTGGCCGCTTACGTCGAATTGCATACCCCAGGGATCGGCCTTGGCGGCTTTGTGGCGGCTGTCTGCTTTGCGTTGTTTTTCTGGGGCTCCTTCCTCGGCGGGACGGCCGGTTGGCTCGAAGTGCTTCTGTTCCTTCTTGGGATCGCCTGTCTGCTGCTGGAGGTCTTTGTACTTCCCGGGTTTGGCATTTTTGGGCTCGGGGGTGGGGCCTTGATCCTCGCTTCGTTGGTGCTCGCCAGCCAGACGTTCGTCTTTCCTCAGAACGAATACCAATTCGCTGAGTTGCAGCGTTCGCTGTTGATTGTCGCTCTGGCCGGGGTTGGGACCCTCGCCGCGGCACTATTGTTGAATCACTGGCTTCCCAAGACCCCGTTGTTCAACCAGATGCTGCTGGAACCGCCGGCCGGCCAGGAGGCGGCCGAGATCAGCCGTCGCGAATCGCTGGCCCATTTCGAGTCCCTGCTCGGGCAGCATGGTATAACGACGACCCCCTTGGTGCCCAGCGGCAAGGCCCAGATCGGCAATCAGTTGGTCGACGTGATTACTGACGGTGAATTCATAGCACGCAGCACAGAGATTGTGGTCGTAGAAGTGCAAGGGAACCACGTTCTTGTGCGGACGGCCCAAAACAACGCAGAATGAGATTATGGAACTTTGGGCGTGGGCAATCCTGTTGTTGGTGGTCGGGCTCGCCTTGGCCGTTATGGAGGTGTTTATCCCTTCCGGCGGCCTGATTGGCTTCCTCTCCTTCTGCGCCCTGGTCGGCGCGGTCATCGTGGCGTTCATGGACGGCTCGCTAACCGGGGCGGCGATTCTCGCGGTCTCGATCCTCGGCTTGCCGACGGTGATTGTCGTCGGCCTCAAGTGGTGGCCGCATACCCGAATTGGAAAACGCGTGCTCCTCAGCGTGCCGGAGGGGGAAGAAGTGCTGCCGGATGATCCGAGGCGGCGGGCGCTGAAGAGTCTGGTGGGCAAGGTCGGCCGGGCGCGAAGCAAGATGCTGCCTAGTGGGGCCGTCGTGATCGATGGGCGCACCATCGACGCGGTGAGCGAAGGGCTGCCCATCGACCCCGGCCAGCCGGTGCAGGTTGTCGCCGTCCATGGGGTGGAAGTGATCGTGCGGCCCGTCGATGAACAAACCCTGCACGCAGCCAGCCGTCCGGCCGACGATGTGCTGGCCCAGCCGATCGATTCAGTCCTCCCTGACCCGTTTGATGAACCGCCGGCTTGACATTTCCCCTCGCAAGAGATAAACCGAGGGCAGCGTCCAGAACGATGGCTAGGCTTGGTATCGTTGCGACCTGCCCCGAATGACCTTTTTGCTGGAAGGACGGCCCCATGAGTCTGTTCGCCCAATTCGAACCCAACCTCTTCCTCACCCTGGCGATTTTCGCTGCCTTCGTCTTCGGCATCGTCGTGATCGCGGTTTTTGCTCGCTACTTCCGGCTTTGGATCCAGTCGCAAATGACGGGGGCGGGAATCGGGATCTTCGACTTGTTGGGGATGACCTTCCGCAAGGTCAGCCCGGCGGTGATTGTGCGCAGCAAGATCATGGCCGTTCAGGCCGGTCTGGAGGAATCGGAAGGGATTACCAGCCGTGCCCTGGAGGCCCACTACCTGGCTGGCGGCAACGTGCCGTTGGTGATTCGGGCGATCATTGCGGCTCGCAAAGCGAAAATCCCGCTGGATTTCAAACTGGCGACGGCGATTGACCTGGCCGGCCGGAACGTCCTGGAAGCTGTGCAAACGAGTGTCTATCCCAAGGTGATCGATTGCCCTGCTCGCAACACAGGCCGCCAGACGCTCGACGGAGTCGCCCGCAACGGCATCCAATTGAAGGTGAAAGCACGGGTTACCGTGCGTGCAAACCTTAACCAGTTGATCGGTGGAGCGACCGAAGAGACGATCATCGCCCGCGTCGGCGAAGGCATCGTCAGCGCCATCGGCTCAGCCGAGACGCACTATGAAGTCCTGGAGTATCCCGATCGGATCTCCAAGAAAGTGCTTGATCGCAAGCTCGACTCACAGACGGCCTTTGAAATCGTCTCGATCGACATTGCGGACATTGACGTGGGTGAAAACATCGGTGCTCGGCTCCAGGCCGACCAAGCCGAGGCCGACGTGCGCGTCGCCCGGGCTAATGCCGAGGGACGGCGGGCCCTGGCCGTTGCCGCGGAGCAGGAAAACATTGCCGGGATCGAAGAGAATCGGGCCAAGCTGGTCGAGGCCGAGGCCGAGGTGCCCAAGGCCATTGCTCTGGCGATCCACGAAGGCAAATTGGGGATCATGGACTATTACAAGTTGCGAAATGTCCAGGCCGATACTGACATGCGCAACTCGATTGCCCGAGTCAGTAGCCCCCCCGTCCGACAAGGAGTTCCCGCATGAACGGTCTGTGGCTTTTCGGCGCTGACGTAGGGGACTTCATTGGGTTTCTGATCTTCCTTTTGTTTTTTATCGTCAGCGTGGTCGGGTCGTTGGCCAACAAATGGCGTCAGATGCAGGAAGAGGCGGCCCGGCG
>CAZLDQ010000080.1:0-23445 GCA_964558295.1 uncultured Planctomycetaceae bacterium
CTCATCTTGGCTTCGAGAGCTTTGTGACGCAGGTTCACAAGGTTATCGAGAGTGCGGGGCGTGAGGCAGTGTTTGTTTTCGACTGCCTGTCGGAGCTGGCTTCGCTTTGGCTGGCCGATCAGATGTTGGGCAACTTTTTCCTGTTGACCGGTCCTCGGTTACAGGAGTTGGAGGCGGTGACGTATTTTGCGATGTATCGCAACTATCACGCGTCGTTCGCGCTGAATCCGGTGACGGAGACGACCCAATTTCTCTTGGACGTGTTTCGCCACGAGAAGCAAGTCTTCGTGCGTCCGATCAAGGTTCAGCACCGTTCGACGACGTCGATGAACACGATTCATCTTTGGCAGGGGGAGGAGTTCCGGCCGATCACCAACAGCGCGATCCTCTCCGATCTGTTGGCCTCCAGTCATTGGCCTGGGCTGCGGGCCGACACTCGGCTGGGGTTCTGGCGGCGGATA
Source organism: uncultured Planctomycetaceae bacterium (assembly GCA_964558295.1). Classification (GTDB taxonomy): domain Bacteria; phylum Planctomycetota; class Planctomycetia; order Pirellulales; family Thermoguttaceae; genus JBDKTH01. The sequence goes on from CAZLDQ010000080.1 coordinate 462, forward strand.
TTCAGTGAGGCCCAGCAGGCCTACGATGAGGTGCGTGCCGGGCGGTGTCCGCCGGAGAAGGAGAAGCAGGTGTTTCACCAGCTTAGCCGGATGGTTCTTTCCCGCGACGAGGCTATGCTCCGCCTGGTGCACCGCTATCTCAGTCTGGCCGACATCCTCGAGATTCGCGATCGGATGATTGGGATTGGGCTGATCGGAGGCAAGGCGTTGGGAATGCTCTTGGCCCGGGCGATTCTCAAGAAGCATCATCCCCGCTTCCACGACCTGCTGGAGACCCACGACTCGTTCTACATCGGTTCGGAGGTTTTTTATACGTTTCTGATCCGTAACGGCATCTGGTGGATCCGCCAGAAACAGCACGATCCGGCGACGTTCTTGGAAGGCCTGGAGGAAGCTCGGGCCCGGATTCTCCAAGGGCGGTTTCCCGACTATACCATGGACCAGTTTGTGGCGATGCTCGACTACTTCGGCGAGTCGCCCTATATCGTCCGTTCGAGTTCGTTGCTGGAAGACAATTACGGGAATGCGTTTGCCGGGAAATACGACAGCGTGTTCTGCGTGAACCAGGGGACGCGCGAGCAGCGGCTTCAGGCGCTTTTGGATACGGTGCGCGAGGTCTACGCCAGTGCGATGAGCGAAAAGGCGTTGCGGTACCGGGTCAGCCGGGGGCTGTTGAATCGCGACGAGCAGATGGCCCTGCTGGTGATGCGAGTATCGGGAGCCCGGTACGGCGACAAGTTCTTTCCTCAGGTGGCCGGGGTTGGGTTCTCCTTCAATCCCTACGTCTGGAACAAGGAGATCGATCCGCATGCGGGCGTGATCCGTCTGGTATTCGGGTTGGGGACGCGCGCTGTGGACCGGTCCGACGATGACTACACGCGGATCGTGGCGCTCAACGCCCCCTGGTGTCGTCCGGAGAGCAATTTCGATCAGGTTTGCGAATACTCGCAGCATCGGGCCGACTACCTGGACCTGGCCGCCAATCGCTTTGCCTCGGGCCACTTCCTGGACCTGGTCGAGGAGCACCGCGAGCTTCCGATGGAGATGTTTACCTCGCGCGACGACACCGGCCCGCAGATGCGGGCGAGGGTGCCGTCCGCCCTGACTTTCGACGGACTTCTGACCCGCACGCCGTTTGTGGCCGACATGCAGGAAATCCTCCAGACGCTTGAGACGGCTTACGAGAACCCGGTGGACATCGAATTCACGGCCAATTTTCTCACCGACACACAGTACAAGATCAATCTGCTCCAATGCCGCCCGTTGCAAGTCCAAGGGATGGAACGCTCCCGGCTGCCAAGCGTGAGTATCCGCCCGGCAGACCGGATCGTTGAGGCGCACGGGGCGATCATCGGACCGAGCCGGATCGTGCGCGTGGATCGGCTGGTTTATGTGGTTCCCTCGCTCTACGGTCAGCTTTCCCTGCCGCGTCGCTACGAGGTGGCTCGTCTGCTTGGCCAGATCAATCAGGCGGTCGACCGTGAGGCCGAAACGCTGATGCTCCTTGGCCCCGGACGTTGGGGAACGTCCAGCCCCGAGTTGGGCATTCCCGTCCATTTCGCCGAGATCAGCCGCGTCGCCGTGCTCTGCGAGATTGTTACGATGCGGGAGAACTTGATTCCCGACGTTTCACTAGGCACGCATTTCTTGAACGAGTTGGTGGAGATGAACATTCTCTACATGGCGCTCTTCCCACATCAGCAGCGGAATCACCTGAACGAAGGCTTCTTCCTCGATGCACCGAACCGGCTGGTAGACGTTGTGGCGGATGCCGGACGCTGGCAGGACATGCTCCGGGTCGTTGACCCACGCGATATCCTGCCGGCGGACCGTGCCGTGTTGCTTTTGGCTGATGCGAGTCGGCAAGAAGCCCAGTTGTTTGTAGGGGACTCCGCCCTGCTCTCGCAGTCGAGCGCGTAGTTTTCACCTCAAAGCGAGGATTCCCTCGCACTGGTTCCCCAGGGAATCGGGCTTCCCTTGACAAACTGCGGTGGAGCGACAACACTGGGTCGGGCGAAGAACAATTTCACGGCTTCTCGACAAGGTGGAAGGCGAGATCTGGGACTTCGCCGCCTGGCCTTGCGGCAGCCTGAAAGTGCGTTTATGCAATCCCTAGGGTTTGCAAGGAATACGGACCTGCCTGGTCGACTGGTGATTCGCCCCGACCGATCCGGTGGTATCGCATTTCGTCCAGTCTGTCTGGCGTCGCGACGCTGGAGGACGGGGCAATAGGGCTCCCAGCTTGCCCCTCGACGCCTGGGCGGACGTGGAAATCCGTGGGGATATGGGGGCCATTTGTTTTCGTATGGCGGAGGGCGTGTGGCGCCCTGTCCTACGGATTTTCCCGACACGCGCCGGAATTGGCCCCCTGCACCTGCCGAGTTTGTCCTCCGTTGCCGACGCCGCAGGCGTCCTCGTCAAAATTGTGTCGGCCGCCGCGGTTGAGTTACGACCGCGCGTATGCTTTAATGTGGAAGGGATGCTCCACAGCACCGCCTGCTCTCTGCCCATGCAAGCCCCGTGCGACCTTTGTGAGAACGACTGCCGTGAAACCGATTTACCAGAAGCTGATCGGCTGTCCTGACGAAGGGTTTGCCGTGAAGGAGATTCACGGCGACGCGTGCAACTGTCCGTGGCATTGCCACCCGGAAGCCGAACTAGTTCTTGTGCTCGAAAGCCGGGGTTATCGGATCATCGGCGATAGCATCCAATCATTGCATCGCGGTGATTTGGTGCTACTGGGTCCGAATCTGCCGCACGCCTACCAGCATCGGGCCCCTCTCTCCATCGAACCGTTGGTGGCCCACTGCGTTTTGCTTCAGTTTGAAGAGCGTTACTGGTCGAGTCTGCTGGAATTGCCGATCCTGGCTCCGGTGAACCGGTTGCTGCAACGGAGCAGGGCGGGCTTGCAGTTCAAAGGTCGCACGCGTGCTCGGGTGGCGACGATGCTCCAGGAGATGTTGAAGCTTCGCGGCCTCGCGCGGATTGGCGTATTTCTCCAGGCCCTGGATGCCTTGGCCCATTCGCGCAATTGTCGGACGATTGCTAGTTCCGGGTTTGCCACGTCGCTTCCCGCCTGGGAACAGGAGCGGGTCGATCGGGTCTATCAGTTCATCGACCAGAACTTTCACCGTCCGATCCGGCTGTGTGAAGTGGCGAAGCTGGCCCATATGAGCGAGGGGGCATTCAGCCGATTCTTCCGGGCGCACATGGGGAAGACGTTTCCGGCCTTTGTCAACGACTTACGGATTGGACGGGCTTGCCGTTTGCTGGCGGAATCGGAAATGCCCGTCACGGAAATCGCGCTGGCTTGCGGCTATCGCAACCTGTCAAACTTCAACCGTCAATTCTTGCAGGCCAAACAGCTTACGCCGACGATGTTCCGCCGCCAATTGCGACGTTTACGTTGAGCGGGGGGGCGGTTTGCGACTCGTCAGAAAAGTATCAGAACTCGTCGGGAAACGTGTTGCGGAAAGTCTGCCGGAGGCGTCTAATGGGGGACAAATCGAACTCCCCTAGACAGTGAAAACGAGGTGTCGTGATGTCGACAAGTGTCAAGGTCTCCGAAAAACTGGCGATCGACGGTGGGCCCAAGGCGGTTACCAACAAGTTGGTCGGCTGGCCCAAGTTTGACGAAAAAGCGATCGAAGCCGTTACGGACGTGCTCCGTTCGGGCAAGGTGAACTATTGGACCGGCCCCCGCGGGATGGAGTTCGAGAAGCGGTTTGCGGCTTGGCAGGGGAGCAAGTATGCCATCAGTGTGGCCACGGGGACCGCGGCGCTCCATGTGGCGTTGTCTGCGCTCGGAATCGGTCCGGGCGACGAGGTGATCGTTCCCAGTTACACGTTCATTGCCACGAGCTTCTCGGTCGTCCAGGCCGGGGCGATTCCGCGGTTTGCCGATGTGAATCTTGACGATCACTGCATCAGCGTCGAATCGGCCGAGAAACTGGTCAACCGCCGTACCAAGGCGATTATTCCCGTCCACTTGTACGGCAACGTCTGCGACATGGACAAGATCCATGCGTTTGCGAAGAAGCATAACCTGTTCGTGATCGAAGACAACGCCGAAGCGTTCGGCGGCGTTTACAAGGGGAAGAAGACGGGCACGCTCAGCGACATGGCCGCGTGTAGCTTTTGCCAGAACAAGACCTTCACCACTGGGGGCGAAGGGGGCATGGTCACCACCGACAACGAGGATTTGGCCTGGGAAGCCCGCAGCTTCCGCGACCACGGTTATGACGTCAAGGCCCGATTGAACCTTCTTGCCCTGGAGCAGAAGCTCCCCTACATCCACAACCGCGTGGGCTGGAACTACCGCATGACCGAGATGCAGTCGGCTATCGGGCTGGCCGAGCTTGCGCGGATGGACAGTTGGAACCTGCCGACCCGAAAACGCAACGCCCATATCCTGATGGACATTCTTGGCCCGCTTGAACAGATCAAGTACATGCCGATCGACACCGAGGAGCGGCAGAACGGTTGGTTCGTCTGTGCATTTTCGCTGGACATCGAGAAGATGAACTGCGATATCCAGCAATTCGTGGCCGCCGCCGGTGCCGAAGGGGCGCCCTGCTGGAAAGTCTTCTGGCCCCAGTGCCACGTGGAAAAGGCCTTTACGGAACGGAACGGTTTCGGACGCACCGGCTTCCCCTTCGTTTCGAAGGAGTATACCGATCCGGAAAGCGTTGACTATTCAAAGGTCGACGTGCCGAATGCCCGTTGGCACGAAAAGCATACCTTCACGTGTTTCGCCTATCCCACATTCACCGAAGAGGACATGGTGCAGATTGGCAACGCGCTGGTGAAGGTCATCAAGGCCTACAGTTAGAATGACGAAGGACGAAATCAGAATGACGAAGAAACGAAGCACGAATGGCGTTTGGGTCATTCGTGCTTCGTCCATCCTTCGGCATTAGGTCCTTCGGCATTCGACATTTCTTACTGCCCCTGCTTTCGTATAGAGATCATGAAAGTTGGCCTTGCCACCGTCGATTTCACTCCTCGTCCTGGTTTGCCCCTGATGGGCAACTTCCGCGAGGACTACGCGACGCGGGGCGTACACGATCCGCTCTGCGCGAAGGCCATCGTCTTCGCGGATTCGCGGGGCACGAAGGCGGCCGTGTTGGCAGTCGATCTTTGCATGCTCGATCGGGGAAACGTCGCCTTGATGCGCCGGGTGATCGGCGGGCAATGCGATGTGCCGCCTCAGAACGTGCTCATCCATGCGACCCATACCCACAGCGGTCCGATGACGAACGAGCAGTTCAGTTTCGGCATGGAGTTCGCTCCTTATCGTCGAGAGGTTGAGGCAATGCTGGCCAAAGCGGCTTCGGCCGTAGCGGAAGCGAACGAACGATTGGCCGAGGCTACGCTCTCGGTGGGCTATGCCGAGGAGAACCGCGTTTCGTTCAATCGGCGTTTGCGCCGGAAGGATGGCGCGACGCAGATGAACTGGGAGGCGCTTGCCGCCGGATTCGATCCCACACAGGTTGAGGCCCCTTGGGGGCCGATTGACCCGCAAGTGATCTGCCTGACGATCGAACGAGCGGGCAAGCCGACGGCGGCATTGGTGAACTTCGCCCTTCACCCGGCGATCTTGGCTGGTGACAACTGGCTCTACTCGGCCGACTATCCGGGCTTCCTGGCCGAAGCACTGGCGCGGACTCTGGGCGACGGGTTCACGAGCGTGTTCTTGAACGGCTGCGCGGGCAATATCAACCATATTGACTACCGCGAGCCGCTTCAGGGACGCGGTTACCAAATGGCCCAGCGCGTCGGCTATATGCTGGGTGCGGCCGCCCAGGAAGCGATCCACGCGCGGATACCCGTGGTCGCAGATCCTGTGGCGGTCTCGCGTCAACTGATTTCTTTGCCGCGCATCGAGATTGACGAAGCCGAGCGGCAGCGGTGCGAACGGGTTTTGGAGGAATCGCGGCGCAAACCGCTCGAAGGGCAGGTCGACGGGCTGCCGGAGGCGTTCTTCGCCGATTGGCGGCTGAAGATGTATCCGGTACAGCAGAAGCCGGATGAGGTCGAGGTGATGGTGATTCGCATTGGCGAGGTGGGGCTGGTCGGACTGCCGGGGGAGAACTTTTGCGAGTCAGGCTTGGAGATCAAGCGGCGATCTCCGACGCGGCATACGCTGGTGGCCGGTCTGGCGAACGACGCGATTGGGTATCTGCCTTGTCGCGAGGCGTTTGCGCAGGGCGGTTACGAATCGACCGTGGGAAGCACACGTTACGCGCCCGGTGCCGCCGAACGGCTCGTTGAGGCGGCCGTCTTGCAATTGAATCAGCTTTCTTCTTCTGGATGGTGAACGCCGCCGCCTACTGAATTCCCCTTACAAGGAGATACCTCATGTCCAACGGTCAAGTGCATATCGGCGTCATCGGGGCTGGCGGGATTGCCACGCGGCGCACGATTCCCGGGATGCTCCAGGCGGAGAACTGCCGGCTGGCAGCCGTCATGGATGTTAAGAATGTCGACAAGATTGCGGCCCAATTCGGTGTGAAGAAGGCCTACACGACCGAGGCCGATCTGCTGGCCGATCCGGAGGTCGAAGCGGTCTACATCGCCTCGCCGGTCTGCTGCCATGCCCGGCAGATCAAGCAAGCTGCCGAAGCGGGCAAACACATCCTCTGCGAGAAACCGTTGACGCTTACCACGGCCGAGGCCAGGGACGCCGTGGAAGCTTGCCGCAAGAACAACGTCATTCTCCAAGAAGGCTACATGATGAAGTTTCACGGCGCCCATCAAAAGATCAAGGAACTGATTGCCGACGGGCAGTTGGGCCGCCTGGTCTATATGCGGGCTCAGTTGTCCTGCTGGTATCCGAGGATAGACGGGGCCTGGCGTCAGGATCCCGCGCTCGGCGGCGGCGGTGCCCTGATCGACATGGCCACGCATTTGTATGACCTCCTGGAGTACTTTGCCGGCCCGATTCGACGGATCACAGCCCTGGTGGGAACCCTTGTGCAGGACTACCGCTCGGATGACGCCTCGACGACGCTGGTCGAGTTTGCCTCGGGCACGCACGCGACGATCGACGCCTTCTATTGCATTCCGGATGAGGCCAGCCGAACGCGGTTGGAGGTCTATGGGAGCCGGGGAGCGATTCTTACTGAGGGGACGATCGGGCAAAGCAGCGAAGGGAAGGTTGAGGGGATCTTCGGCCTGGGGGATGCCGATTACGACGCCACACAGGCGAAGGACGTGGTGCGCCAGTTTCGTCCGATCTCCTATCCGGTGGTCAACCCCTACACGGCCGAGTGCCAGTACTTTGCTGCCTGTGTACTCAACGGCAGCCAGCCCCAATTGAACGACGCTGCCAATGCCTTGCACATCATGGAGTTGGTGGAGAAGGCCTATGGCTCCGCCCGGACCCACCAAGTGATGGACGTGTGAGGAGCGTGCCCCAAAAAACATCCGGCCGCAAACCATGTGGTGTGCGGCCGGATGCTCAAGCTCACGCGGGTTGCATTGCCCCGAGGCAAACCTTGTGGCGTCCCACCATTCCCCCTCTCGGAGTTGGAGAAGTCTCAGAACGCTGGCGGCACGTGGCTGAAGTCATACGCCTGCTGGCCGGGCATTGGAGCCGGTGGAGGGGCAACCGGTGTGCCCTGCATCGGGCCGGGAGGCAGTGGAGCCGGGGCCGGGGCCGTCGTCGGACCGGGGGCCGGCTGAGGACCGATGACGTCAGGATTGCAGCCACACTCGCCGCAGAGGTTTTTCACGACGGTCTTGTAGACCGGCACTTCCACCTCGTATTCTTTTTTCACCAGGATCTTCTTGGTGCGGACTTTTCCGCATTCGGGCGGAACAACGCACGTTTCTTTGCCGCAGGTTGCTTCGCAGCCGAGCTCGCAGCCACCGCACTCTCCGCAGCCGGTTTTACCGTGCAGGCCGTCGAGCAGGCCGCCAAGTGTGCTGTAGAGATTGGGGATGCCGCCGGGCATTGAGGGGGCAAAGGGAACGCATTCCACGCACCAGCAGTGCTTTTTGACTTTCGTGACACCTGCCACGACCTGACAGGTGACCGGCTGGCAAGCGGCCGTGCAGCCGCAGTGAGCACAGCAGTCCGGGGCGCCGCAACCCTCACTGGCCACGACCGGCTTCGCCAGCAGCAGGCAGGCCGTCAGGGTCAGGGATATACCGACAATCCTCATGTTTTGTATCCTCCTCGCTAAGGCCCGCCGCGCGGGGCCGCGGGCCGCTTCGTTCTTGGTCCGTCAGATCACCATTTCAGGCCGCTTGAGTTGCGACTTGCTTAGAAGTCGATCGCAGCCCTCATCTCGAACGTGTTGATGTGGCCGTCGGTAACGAGGTTTCCACCGGTGACGCGGTCGCCATCGGAGAGCACGTAGTTCCACATCAATCGGGTATACGGATTCAGATACCAAGTGAGTCCCAGGGTGTGATCCGTGACTTGTCCCGCACCGTTGGTGGTCAGCAGGCTGTTATCGAGCACGTCCAGATAGGACCAGCGGTAACCCACTTCCCAGGCGCCCCATCCGGTGGCCACATCGCCGTCACAGGTGCGAACCCGGAAGAAGTTGGTAAAGGGCTTCACGCGGTCGAAAACGCCCAGCTTGCGATTGTAGGGGCGGTGCTCGCCGGTAAGGAAGTAGCTGAGATAGACGTAACCGCCATGGAAGGTGTGATTTGCCTGGTCACCGAGCCCGTTGACAAAGTCGCCGAACCACTCGGCCTGAACCGAGAATGGCCCATAGACAAAGGCGGTTTCGGCACCCAGCAACTGCTCCTGGTCGATCGGCAAGGCGAGGTTGATGAAGTAGGGGGCCAAGTGGGCTTCGGGACGGACTTTCCAGGTGCGATCCACGTCGGAGGCCATCCCCCGGTAGCTGTAGGCCAGTCCGGTATGCAGCAGTCCACGGCCGTCGCTGGCCTCATCGTACCAGAGAAGCCGGGTGCCGCGCATCGTCAGTGCATAGCCCCCTTCATCGTTCTGATAGATCGGCGGGTTGTCGGCCATTTGGCTGACGAAGCCACCGAGTTGGTAGGTGCTCAAGAGGTCGTCCGTATTGCCAAAGGCCATCACCCCCATATTGCGTCCCGGAACGATCGCCCCCTCATCAGCGAGCGAACGCTCCATGAACGTGGTGTAGTTGTCGCTGATCAGCTCTTCCAACCCGAAGGGTTCCTTGAAGTGTCCGATCCGCACATTCTGCAGATAGGGGAGCTCTTTGACGGTGAAATAGACGTCTCGGAATGCGGGCTTCGAGGCGGCAAATTCTATCTCGATGGAATAATCGATAATCTCGAACCCTTCGCCTTTAACCGCGATACGGGCTCGGCGGAACTCGACACCGTTCTCTGCGTTACCGATTTGCGTTTTGCTCGCCGCATTCTGGTCGAACATCGCGGCGTCCATCTGGATCCGTCCGCTGGGCGTTGCGGTGAGCTTGCCAGCGGCCTTGTTTTTGTCTGCGGCCGCCTTGTCTTCCAGCTTCTTTAGAGCCAGTTCTAAGTCGGCGATCCGCCGGTTCAAATCAACAGGGCCCTGGGGGTTCAGCGACGCCGTCGAGGCCAGATAGTTGGTCGGTTGTTGTGCGGCATAGCCGGGGTCTTCGGGCAACTGCCACGGCTGGACTTCTTGGGCCCAAACGTGGCTCCCGCCGACCGAGATGGCTGCGGCTGTGAACGTACAGGTCAACCACCTGCGTAATCCTCCGTGCATGGAATCATCCCTCTCCATCCAAAGTAAAGAAGTCGCTAGACAGACAATGCGACCTGCCATATCCAGCGTTGTTAGGTTGCGATACAGCTCCCAAGCAGGCGTAATGTTTTCTCGGCATTCTCGGCTTCAATCGGCGATGCGACGCAAGGCGAGGAAAACGGCTCGTGACTCCCCGGGCTGGGGTGTTCTCTGCCGACGAGTGGGATCGGTCTCGTCTGCTGGTTGGTGGCGCTGCTCATGCCGCCCGGAATTCGGCACAATGCTCGTTTCCTGCGAAACAGATCGAACCGATTTCGCGAGAAGGTTGATTAGTTTTGGTGCTTCAGGCACAAGTCGTCCGACCTGCGATCACACGTTCGGAGTTTCAAGTAAGACCCGTACTGCCCGACGAGTTTGCCAAACCTGCAGACCTCTCCAACTGCCCTTGATATCTGCTGGCAATCCCCCGCAAACGCGGTTCCGATAGGTGACGGGCGGAGCAATTCGCGTAGGGGGCACCCGCCGGCGCATGGGGGACGCTTCCGTCCCACGGCCAGTTCGTGCTCCCCAGGCGAATCGATCTTGTACAGGAACATCATGAACTTCTTGCAGCGGTTTAACAGAACGCTAATCGAGTGCAGCTAGCTTATGCCAATGGGCAGTTGTACGAACAGCAAGCTCAGGCGGACGAAACGAGGCGCACACCAATGCTTAGGGAGTCGACAGGGCCACGGTCTGTCCTTGTCATTGAAGATGAGGACGACATCCGCGAGTTGGTCTGTTACAACCTGCGCAAGGAGGGTTTTGAGGTAACCGGAGTCGGCACGGGCGAAGAGGGGCTTATCGCGGTGGAGCGTCGCCAACCTGACGTGGTGCTTCTGGACCTTATGCTTCCCGGGGTTGACGGATTGACCATCTGCCGCAAGTTGAAGACTAGCCCCGCGACTGAGACGATCCCTGTCGTGATCTTGACCGCCAAAGGCGAAGAGACCGATGTTGTTACCGGCCTGAATCTCGGCGCGGATGACTATATCACGAAGCCGTTCAGTCCGAAGGTGCTCGTCGCCCGGGTACGGGCCATTTTCCGCCGCGTGGCGGCTGCCACGGCTAGTACGGACGGCAACGATCCGGTCGGCGAGAGTATCCGAGTCCACGATCTGGTGATCCACCCAGGCCGCCACGAGGTGCTCGTGGGCGATCGTCCGATCGACCTGACCTCGACGGAATTCCGTGTCCTTCATTTCCTCGCGCGCCGGCCGGGATGGGTTTTTACCCGCCAGCAGATCCTCGACGCCGTCCATGGCGACAATTACGCGATCACGGATCGTGCCGTCGATGTCCAGATCGTCGGCCTTCGCAAAAAGTTGGGGCGTGCGGGGGATTATATCGAGACAGTTCGGGGCGTCGGTTATCGTTTCAAGGAATAGTCGAGGTGGAAGAGACGACTTGCATGGCAGCTTCGCGCTGGGCAGGGGCTTGCTGGCAGCCCTCCTTGCGTGTGCCGGCAGCCGCGTGTCGCTAACAGTCTTCTAACAATCGGTCCACAGTCAGCTAACAAGCTAGCGCTAGAATTGGGACAGGCTTAAACCAATCCGTCTCAGTCCAGGCTAGCAAACCGCTGGCAAGAGGGGGCTTTCATGCCCTTCAACTTTCGCGGCAGCCCTGGTTCGGCTTTCGGCTTGTGGGAGGGCTGGGTGTTCGAGGCGAGCCGCAAGGCGAAGTCCAATGAAGTTTGTTTTACTGCATTGTTTCCAAGGAGAGTCTGGGATGAAGAGTCTGCTGAAACGAAGTGGTTGGGTGGCCGTGGTGGCCGTTGCGGTTTGTGTCCCACAAGCCGCACGGGCGGCCGGAGATGTTGATCCGTCGATGAAGAGCTATGTGAAGGTCTCCGGCGTATCGGGAAATCTTAACAGCATCGGATCCGACACGCTGAATAATCTGATGACGATGTGGGCTGAGGAGTTTCGCAAGCAGTACCCGAACGTGAACATTCAGATTGAAGGCAAAGGCTCAGCCACTGCTCCGCCCGCGTTAGCGCAAGGCACCGCCCAATTGGGGCCGATGTCGCGGGCGATGAAGCCCGAAGAGGAAGACAAGTTCCAGGAAAAGCACGGCTTCAAGCCGACCCAGATCAGCGTCGCCCTGGACTGCCTGGCCGTCTACGTCCACAAGGACAATCCGATCCGCGGCCTGACCCTGCCGCAAGTTGACTGCATCTTCTCGAAAACCCGCAAGTCGGGTTTTGCCGAGATTACCACATGGGGGCAAGTCGGGTTGACCGGGGCCTGGGAAAAGCTCCCCATGAGCCTCTACGGCCGCAATTCCGCCAGCGGAACCTACGCCTATTTCAAAGAACACGCCCTGCGCAAGGGGGATTACAAGGACACCGTGAAAGAACAACCCGGTTCGGCCGCCGTGGTCAACTCGGTGGCAAACGATCGCGCGGGGATCGGTTACTCGGGGATCGGCTACAAGACCTCGGAAGTTCGTGCAATTCCGCTGGCCAATGACCACGCGACTCCGCTGGCCGAGCCGTCGTTTGAAAACGCCCTGAATGGGAGCTATCCCTTGGGCCGCGCCCTGTACGTTTATGTCGCCAAGAAGCCCAGCGAACCGATGCCGCTGCTCGTCAAGGAGTTTATGAAGTTTGTGCTCTCCAAGGAGGGACAGAGTATCGTCGTCAAGGACGGCTATGGTGCGTTGCCCTCGAAGATTATTGAGCGGGAACTGAAGAAGCTCGACTAGCCATCATCGTGGTTGGTGCGTAAGTGGGGCACTGTGGGAGCCCTGTCTGGCCGGGGAATTGCCGGCCCGACGGGGGCTCTGAACTGCCTGTGCAACTACGGACTTCACATCAAGGCTAGGGCTGGACGCCATGCTGACCATCCGTCAAGCGACGATCCGAAAGAGCAAACGGCGCGATCGCATCGCTCGCTGGGTGATCACGTTCGGCGGCGCCGCCGTTGTTGCCAGCGTGCTCGCTATTCTCTTTCTGATCGTGGGGGTGGTCCTGCCCCTGTTTCGTTCGCCTCGCACGAACCACGTTACCAGCGATCCGCTGCCTGCCGAGATTGTGGCGGACGATGTTCTTGCCGTCGGCGTGGAACTGGATGCAGGCCAGCAACGCTCCTTGACCGCCCATGTTTTGGCAGGCGACGGCACCTTCACTTTTCTCGATCTGAATCGTCGCCTGGAAGTTGTGGGAAGCCAGCGGGTCGCGCCGCCGGAGGGCTCTGCGGCCAAGTCGGTTCTGGCGGTGGAAAAGCAGGACAGTTCACACTATTCGCTGCTCTGGTCCGACGGCGCCGTGTCGCTGGTCGAGGTTTCCGTGATCCCGCAGTTTGACGAAGCCGGGCAGCGAAGCGTCAAATACGCCGTTCATTCCCAAGCTGCCGTGGCAAATGTGGACGACGTCAAGCCAACGGCCGCCCTGATTCGACGGGCGGACGACGGCAGCGTGACCCGTGTTGCCCTTTTGCCCGACAACCGCGTGTCGGTTGTCCGGCAGTCGGTCCAAAAAGCGGGACTCTTTGGTGAGTCCGAGACAAAAACCAAGCAGGTGACGCTGGCGGAGGACATTTCCGGCCACTTGACGGCGATCACCATGGACAAGAGCGGGACCACGCTTTACGCCGGCACGGACAACGGTGGCCTGCTTCGTTGGGAACTCGATGAGGATGGCAACGTGCGCAACCGCGAGGTGATTCCGGCATTTCGTGACAAACGGGCCGTCACTTCGTTAGCGATGGTGCTGGGCGATGTGTCGTTAGCCGTCGGCGATGCTCAAGGCGGGCTCAGCACTTGGTTTGAAGTCCGTGGGCCGTCCGGAGGCAAGCTCCGTCAGATCCATTTGCTCGAATCACATCCCGACGCCGTGCGGTGCATTGTGCCTTCCCAGCGAAACAAGGCCTTGTTGAGCCTTGGCCAAGGGGGGACGGTGCATTTGGACTATATGACCAGCGAACGGCATCTGGCGAGCTTGCAGCCTGGCGACGGACAGACGATCGAGCACATCGGCTATTCTTCACGGGGCAATGCCGTGATCGGCCTCGATTCTCGCGGCGTCCTGCACGTCTGGGAATTCGACGGGATGTACCCGGAGGTCAGCGTCAAGTCGCTTTTGGGCAAGGTGTTTTACGAGGGGTACGAGGAGCCGGTTTACGCCTGGCAGACGACCGGTGGTGCGGACTTCGAACCGAAGCTGAGCATTGTCCCCTTGGTTCTCGGTACGCTCAAGGGGACGTTTTACGCCATGCTGTTTGCCGTTCCGTTGGCCCTGTTCGGCGCGGCCTACACGAGCCATTTTACCACTCCGGCGATCCGGCAAGTCGTCAAACCGACCGTGGAGATCATGGCGGCCGTTCCGTCGGTTGTGCTCGGGTTCCTGGTGGCGCTCTGGCTGGCCCCAATTGTAGAGCGATGGATCCTGGCCGTCTTCGCCAGCCTGGTGACAATTCCCTTGACCTTTGTGCTCTTCATGGCCTGCTGGCAGTGGCTGCGCAGATACGATTGGGCCAAGCGAGTCGAGACCGGCTATGAGTTCATCGTGCTCGTGCCTGTGATTCTTCTTGGAGCGGTGCTAGCTGTCTGGGCGGTTGGCCCGTTGGAAGCGTGGCTCTTCGGCGGGAACTTCAAGCTCTGGCTCTATGAAACGCTTGCGATGCGCTACGATCAGCGGAACTCGATCATCATCGCTTTTGGTCTCGGCTTTGCCGTGATTCCGATCATCTTTTCGATCGCAGAAGATGCCCTGTCGACCGTGCCGCACAACATGACGGCCGCCTCGATGGCCCTGGGGGCGAGCCGCTGGCAGACTCTGTGGCGCATCATCCTCCCGTCCGCCAGCCCAGGGATATTTGCTGGGATCATGATCGGCTTCGGCCGGGCGGTGGGCGAGACGATGATCGTGCTGATGGCTACCGGCAATACCCCCATTCTGGATTGGAGCCCCTTTAACGGAATGCGTACGCTCTCGGCCAACATCGCGGTGGAAATCCCCGAAGCCCCCGTGGGGGGCACGCTCTATCGAGTACTCTTTCTATGTGCAGTCATCCTCTTCCTCTTCACCTTCGTCCTGAACACGGCCGCGGAATTGGTGCGCCAGCGTCTGCGAAAACGATACGGCCGGTTCTGAAGCGACAAGCAGGCGGCAAACCGTTTTGGCGACAAGGCGAGCCGCTGGTCTGGGCCACCGGCGGCGCTCTGGCCGTGATGCTTCTGTTGACTGCCGTCCTGCTCGGCGTGGTCCTCTACAATGGGTTGGGCGTTTTCTGGCCGGCGGCCATCGCCGAGATCGAGTTTGCCGACGGCACGAAGGTCCTGGGCGAGCTGCTCCGTTCCGATCGCGATCCCGATACGGGCGTGGTCAGCATGCAGTTCAAAACGGGCAACCGTGAACTGGATCCCCAGCGGCAGGATTTCCACTGGTATCCGCAACAGGCGATTCGCGAGTGGGCGTACCCCTCCGACGTCTACGTGCTGGAACGCATGGAGAACGGGGACTTCTTCGGGTACCTCAAGTCGCTTACCGTTCGGAGTCTTCCAATCCCTGAGCATCCTGATTCCGCCGCACGGTTTGCCGCCGCGTTGGATGCGGTTCGGGCCAAGCATGCTGACCAAGTCCAGCCAATCGTCGCGAAACTCTCCTCGCTCGGCAATCAGCTTCAGGAGATGCGGTACGCCGTCCTCAAGCTGGAGTATCGCAAGAGACGCTTGGCGGCCAACCCTGCCTCAAACGCCAAGGTTACACCCCTTGACACCCAACTGGCCTCCCTCCAGGCCGCCATGGAGCGTCTCAAACAAGAGTCTGACGAACTGGTTCAGGTCCAACAGAAGCAAGAAGCCGCGATTCGCCAGAATGTAGCTGTTTTCACCGACGCCGCAGGCAAGACCTACTCCATCCCCTTGATCGACGTTGTCCGTTTCTATCAGCCCAATTCGATGGGCGTGCTGAGCAAGACGAGGCACTACCTGGCCAAAGTCTGGGAGCTCCTCTGGAAGGAACCGCGGGAATCGAATACCGAAGGCGGATTGTTTCCCGCGATCTTCGGCACAGTGATGCTCGTTTTCCTCATGGCGATTGGTTGTTTTCCCTTGGGGGTTCTGGCCGGCATTTACCTCGGAGAATATGCGAAGGAAAATGCCATGACTCGCTTGGTCCGGATCGCTGTGAACAACCTGGCGGGGATCCCTTCGATTGTCTACGGGATTTTTGGGCTCGGTTTCTTCATCTATGGCATTGGCGGGCTAATCGATCAATGGTTCTTTCCCGAGCGAGTTGCCAGCGGCATGCCGGTCTACGGCACCGGCGGAATCCTTTGGGCCAGTCTCACTCTCGGCTTGTTGACGGTCCCGGTGGTGATTGTGGCCACCGAGGAGGCGTTGCGCACGATCCCGCGGAATGTTCGCGAAGGCTCATATGCCCTGGGAGCGACAAAGCTTCAGACGCTGGTTCGGGTGTTAGTGCCGATGGCCTCCCCGGGCGTGATGACGGGATTCATCCTCGCCATGGCCCGTGCGGCGGGGGAAGTGGCCCCCCTGATGATTACCGGCGTGGTCAAGTTGGCGCCTCAGATGCCAGTAGATGGGGACTTTCCATTCTTCCATCTGGATCGCAAGTTCATGCACCTGGGTTTCCACATTTACGATATTGGCTTCCAATCGCCCAACGTCGAGGCCTCGAAGCCGATGGTTTTTGTGACCACGTTGTTGTTGCTGTTGATCGTCCTCGTGATGAGCAGTGTGGCGATCGGGCTGAGGAACCGAATGCGCCGGCGTTTCCAGATTCGCACAATTTAGCTATATTTTAGGCTGTACCTCCGTCTTACTAGGTTGATTATGGCACACCCAAACGCCCAAGTCGCCCAAGAGTCTTGTTTGCCCCTTCCTGAGGAGGGTGTGTCGAAGACGCCTGTTGCCGAAGGTGTCGCCCCGTACCGGTTCGAGGATCCGATCGTGCGGGTCGACGCGCTGAGTCTGTTTTACGGTCCGTCGCAGGCTTTATTTGACGTGACAATGGACTTTCCGCGGAACCAGGTAACGGCCTTGATTGGCCCCTCGGGTTGCGGAAAATCGACCCTGCTGCGGTGTTTGAACCGGATGAATGACCTGATCGACGAGGTGCGGACCACGGGCCGAATATTGCTGGACGGTGAGGACATTCTGGACCGGACGTTGGACGTGATCGAGCTGCGTCGGCGCGTAGGCATGGTCTTTCAGAAGCCGACGCCGTTTCCCAAGTCGATCTATGAAAACGTGGCCTACGGCTTGCGGATTGCGGGCGTGCGCGAGCGGCAACTGCTCGACGAAACGGTGGAGAAGAGTCTGAAGCGTGCAGCCCTTTGGGACGAGGTCAAAGACCGGCTCCATGAATCGGCCTTGGGTCTCTCGGGCGGTCAACATCAGCGGCTCTGCATTGCCCGTGCGATTGCCGTCAGTCCGGAGATCATCCTCATGGACGAACCCTGCTCGGCTCTCGATCCTCGTTCGACGACCCGCGTGGAAGATCTCATTGGCGAACTGCGTGGCGAGTATACGATTATCATTGTGACTCACAATATGCAGCAGGCGGCGCGCGTCTCCGACTTTACGGCCTTTCTCTATGAGGGAGTGTTGATCGAGTTTGGGCCGACCAAGCAGTTGTTTACCAAGCCGGTGAAGAGAGAGACGGAAGACTACATTACCGGACGTTTCGGGTAGAAAAAGCTCAGCGACTTCAGGAGCGGATTTCATGTCGGTGCATTTGCAGAGAGCGATCGAGAAACTCAAGAAGGATCTGCTTTCGCTGTGTGCGATGGTTGAGGAACAGGTGCAGATGGCTCTGCAGGCCTTATTGCAGCGAGAAGAAGATCTGGCCCGGCAGGTCGAATCACGGGACATCGAAATCGATCAACGCGAAGTGGAGGTGGAGGAAGAGTGCCTGAAGACGTTGGCCTTGCATCAGCCGGTGGCCGGCGATCTGCGATTCATCGTCGCCGCTTTGAAGATCAATAGCGACTTGGAACGCATCGGCGATCTGGCCGTCAATGTGGCCCGGAAGGCCGTGAACTTCGCGTCGCAAATGCCGATGGAGATTCCGTTCAACCTGGCGGGGATGGGCGAGAAGACGCAGGCGATGCTCCGCGACAGTCTGGATGCCCTGGTGAATCTCGATCCCAAACTGGCCAATAGCGTCTGTGCCCGGGATGACGAAGTCGATCGGATGAAGCGGGCGATTCGGGTTCGCGCTGAGGAGATGATGCGCAGCGACCCGGACCGCGTTTCTCCCCTGCTGACGCTTCTGGCTGTGTCGCGCAACCTGGAGCGAATCGCCGACCATGCCACCAATATCGCCGAAGACGTGATCTACATGGTCGAAGGGAAGATTATCCGCCACGGTGAAGGCGACTGACCGGTTGAGGTCGTGGTGTTTCGAGAGGGCCGGTTGCGAACGAGGCGGCAAAACCCTGATGCGGCCATCCTCCAAATCCTGATAGCCGCCCCATGATGGATGATCCGGCCCCAGCCGGCAGAAATGGCGACCTCGGCGGCCCTTCGTATGGGTGGTTGCGGCTTGGCGGCATGTTCCGGCTCGCGGGGACTGGATTCTCGCATGGGGCAAGGGTACTCTTGTGTTGGATAGCGTGCGTCTTGCGACCAGGGAGGTTGACTTGGTCCAGGACGCCACGTTGCGGTTTCCGGCAGCTTCGTCCACACGATGGGGGCGAGGAATCTTTGATTCCATGTCCGTGTTAGGCTGCTGCGACGGCCTGGCTTTTACTTTGTGCTCGCCTTCCATGCGGGAATGTCGTCGAGCGACCGTTGGTGTTGAACGGTTGGCACGGCAACGTCGAAGCGATCCTTTTCTGGCAGCAATACTTGCACTTGGGTGGATCCCGTGTGCATCGGTTTCAACGGATTGACTCTATGAGGGGAGAACGGACACCACCGTGGGCCGGCTATCTAACGGCGGGGGCAGCCACAGCACTCGCCGCGCTGGTGCGTTGGGCAATGACGCCGATCCTGAACGATACCACGTTCTATCATTTCTTCTATGTCAGCGCGGTTCTGACGGCAGTGGGATGGGGACGCGGGCCGGGGCTGTTGGCGACCGTTCTCGGAGCCCTGGCGGGAACGTGGATGTATGTCGGCCGGCTAGGTCATCCGGAATTGTTCGCAACCGATGGGTATGTACGTCTGATCATCTTTCTTGGTGTGGGGACCAGTATCAGCTTCCTCGCCGGACTGCTGCGTGCCCAGTATCGCCGGGTTGATCAACAGCGCGGTTTGTTGGAAGTGACCCTGGCCAGCTGCGGCGATGGCGTAATCGTGACGGATCGGCAGGGCCGGATCACCTTTCTCAACCATGAGGCCGAACGCCTCACGGGGTGGACGGGGCAAGAGGCCGTGGGGCAGCCGTTGCCGGCCATCTTTCGAGTCCATGAGGACGGTCTACACTCTCCTATGGGGATTCTGACGGACGATGGCCGACTGTTGGAAACGGAGGCCGGGCAGGTCAACCACCTAGTGCTTGTTGCCAAAGACGGCCGCGAAATCTCCGTCAGTGTCAACAGAGCCACGATCCGCGATGTGGATGGTACGGTCCGGGGAGAGGTCCTGGTTCTTCGCGACACGACGAAGCAAGAGCAGACGCAAAAGGCCCTGCGGGAAGCCGTCGAGTTGCGGCAGATCGCGTTGGATACCGCCAAGATGGGTACCTGGGAGATCGATCCGGAAAGCCTCCTCTGCACCGTGGACGCCCGCTGCCAGGTAATTCTCGGCATTCCAGAGGATCGCTTTCACTACGAGCGGTTTCTGGCCAGTCTTCATCCGGAAGATCGCCAACGCGTCGATGAGGCTAACCGGCGTGCCTTTGCTCCTGAAGCCGACGGCCGCTATGAAGCCGAGTACCGCGTGGTTCATGCCGATGGAGCCATCCGGTGGGTCACCGCCAAGGGGCAGACGTTCTTCGAAGGTGAGGGAGAATCGCGTCGCGCGGTGCGAGTCGTTGGCACGGTGGCCGATATTACCGAACGCAAGCAAGCGGAGGAGAAGCGGCTGGCCAGCGAGGAGTTGCTCCAGCAGGCCGTGGACATTTCGGGGCTGGGTATCTTTGACTATGACTTTCGTAGTGGGATTGTCAAGTGGTCGCCGCGACTGCGGGAAATGCGTGGGGTGGGGCCCGACGAGCCGGTCAGCACGGCCGTATTGCTTGAACGGGTCCATCCCGAGGATCGCCAGAAAGTGGTTGAGGCCATTGCTCGTGCCGAAGATCCCGAGGGGGACGGCCTCTACCTCGTGGAAAATCGGGTTCGCTGGCCGGACGGAACAATCCGTTGGCTTAGCCAGCGGGGGCAGGAGTTCTTCGAGGGGGAAGGGCCCACACGCCGCTGCGTGCGGGTTGTGGGGGCGGTGTTGGACATCACCGAACGCAAGCTCGCGGAGGAGGGACTGCGGGCCAGCGAAGAACTGTTCCGCGCGTTCTTCGACAATGCGGCGGTCGGTACGTCGTTGTTGGAGCCGAACGGAAAGTTTCTGCTGGTTAACGACCGCTATTGCGAGATAACCGGGTATCGTCGCGAGGAACTGCTCAAGATGACTCCGGACGAGTTGTATCACCCCGACGACCGGCAGCGTTACGAAGAACTCCTTGCCCCTCTTCGTCAGGGACGAACGTCTCTCTATCGGATGGAACAGCGGCGTGTGCGCAAGGACGGCCGTGTGATTTGGGTCCAGGTAGATGTCTCGCTGATCCGTGACTCGGAGGGCCGTCCCTTCCGTGTGGCGGGGATCATTCAGGACATCACGGCGAGGAAAGAGACCGAGGCAGCGCTGGCAGCCGCCCGGCAGAACGCCGAGCAGGCCAAGGCAGCGGCCGAAGCCGCCAACCAAGCGAAGAGCCGGTTTCTCGCCCATATGAGCCATGAACTGCGCACTCCAATGAACTCGATTCTCGGCATGACCGACTTGGCGTTGCAGGAGACCCAGAAGCCGGCGGTTCGCGATTATTTGCAAACGGTCAAGGATTCCGCCGAATCGCTTCTGATCCTGATCAACGAAATCCTTGACCTGTCCCGCATCGAGGCCGGCGCGTTGTCCTTGGAATCGACCCCCTTCCGTGTCCGCTCTTTGCTGGACGACATCCTCAAGGCCCTCGCGCTGCGGGCGTTCGAGAAGCACTTGGAACTGGCCTGCTACGTTGCTCCGGCCGTGCCCGATCGACTTGTCAGCGATCCCCTCCGGATCCGCCAAATCCTCACGAATCTGTTGGGCAACGCCATTAAGTTCACTGAGGAGGGAGAGGTTGTCCTTCAGGTTGAGTTGGAAGCCGAGACGCCGGAAGAGGTCCGCTTGCGTTTTGTCGTGTCCGACACGGGGATCGGCATCGCGCCGGAGCATCAGCAGCGGATCTTCGCTCCCTTCACTCAAGCCGACCACTCCATGACGCGGCGTTTCGGAGGAAGCGGATTGGGGCTCTCCATCGTTTCTCGCCTCGTCGACATGCTTGGAGGAGAAGTGGGATTGGAAAGCCAATTGGGAAAGGGAAGCACGTTCTTCGTCCGCCTACCCCTTCGTCGTTCTGGCGAGTCGGAGTCACCTGATCCACAGGAGCTGTTCCTGGAACGGCAACGGGGATGCTCGGTGCTGGTCGCCGACCGCCACGGCGTCAATCGTCGCATTTTGGGACAAATCCTTTCCGGCTGGGGGATGCGGCCGGTGCTAGTCGAGGACAGTTCCTCGGCCCTGACACAGTTGCGTGCGGCCTGTTCGACCGGACGGCGGTTTTCCGTCGTGTTCCTGGATGCTTCGATATGCGGTATCGAGGGACTCGATTCCCTGAAACAGATCCAAGCGGACTTGCAGATCACGGTGCCGGTCGTCCTGACGGTTTCTCCGGTCGAAAGACAGCGGTTTGGCGCCCAGCCCATCTTGTCCGATCCCATCGTCTTTCTGGAAAAACCGATCTCGCCGCTCTCGGTTGCCACGGCTCTCTCGCAGGCACTTGGGGCGGCGGTGCATGAGGAGGCTTCCTCGATCGATGTTCCGGAGGAGGCCGCTGGCCGGCCTTTGCGTATCTTGTTGGCTGAGGATACCCCGGCCAGTCAAAAGTTGGCCGTCCACATTCTGAGCCGGCGCGGGCATACCGTCGAGATCGCCCAGAACGGCCAGGAGGCCGTCCAGCGGCTCGACCGTGAACGGTTCGATCTGGTGTTGATGGACGTCCAAATGCCGGTGATGGACGGCATTCAGGCCACCGCGGAAATCCGCCGGATGCAGTCTTCCGACAAAGCCCACATCCCGATCGTTGCCATGACCGCTCACGCCCTGAAAGGCGATCAGGAACTCTGTCTGGACGCCGGGATGGATGCGTACATCAGCAAGCCGATCGACGGGCGGGAACTGATTGCCTTGGTGGAGCGTCTGGGGAATTCGCCCCGGACGCAGGATTTGCCGACGCCAGGGCCGCTCGAGGTGCCTGAGGCGGTTGGGACAACCGCTTCTGTCGATATGTCTTCCCGCGAACCGTTCTTGGGCTGCGAGACGGTTGATTTCGACTTCGATGCTGCGGTCCAAAAGTGTTTCGGCAAGTATGAGCTCTTTCAAGAAATGGTTGCCTGTTTTCTTAGCGAAGTTGAGCAGTTGGTCGAGCAGATGCACGCCGCCCTTGCCGGGGGCGATGGTGAGGAGGCGTACCGCGCCGCTCATCGGTTGAAGAATACCGTCGTCTACCTCGGGGCCACTTCAGCGGTGGAGGCCACGACGCAGGTCGAACGGTTCTGTTTGGCGGGCAACCTGACCGCTGCGACTCAGGCACTCGGTGCGCTGGAGCAGCAACTCTCGCGTCTGAAACCGGTGCTGGCCGAGTACCGTCACAAGCCCCGATAGTCGCGTTGGACCGGTCCGGCGGGCTGGCGCCCAAACGCCGCGGCCACCTGGGCAAAGCCTTGGGCGAGGCGGAGCACCTCGGCGCTGAGGTTGAGCTAAAAGGAGTGCGAATAGTAGGTACAAATTAGGCCGCCAGACGTTCTTTTTTGGGGGGAGTGACTAGGCTAGCTTTCAGGATGGGCACCCTGGCGGTTTGGGCGACGCTGTCTTGAGAGGGGGCGCTAGGCGATTCATCTGTCCGTCCATGCGATGGCAGTAGAAACGTGGAACACTTTGTAAAGAAGGGACTTAGGGATTTCTTGCCTCGCTGGAAGGCTGCATCCTTGTCGCCCATGGGAGTTGAATGGCAAGTCGCTTGACAGCGGGTTGTTGCTGTTGGTATCTTAATTGTTATGACGAATACAGGACGACACTCGCCAATGGAAAAGTCGATCGCCCTTG
>CAZLDQ010000081.1:0-274 GCA_964558295.1 uncultured Planctomycetaceae bacterium
ACAACCGGCGAACCAGGCGTTGGCAGAGGATGGCCAGCACGCCGCTGCGCAACAGGTAGGGCTCGATGCCCATGTCCGATAGCCGGCTGATCGCCTCGGCCGCGCTGCCGGCGTGAAAAGTGCTCAGCAGGAGGTGCCCGGTGAGCGAGGCTCCAAAGGCCGCCTCGGCGGTCGCCCGGTCGCGGATCTCGCCGACCATGATCACCTCGGGGTCCTGACGCATGAGGAATCGCAGCCCGGTGGCCAGGTCCAGCCCGGCTTGCGGATTGACCTG
>CAZLDQ010000081.1:284-9521 GCA_964558295.1 uncultured Planctomycetaceae bacterium
ACTGCGCGACCCCGGGCACCGCGACCTCGATCGGGTCTTCGATCGACATCAGACTGCGCGCGGTCTGGCTCTCGGTGGCCAACTCGCGCAGGCCGGCATAGACGGTGGTCGTCTTTCCGCTGCCGGCCGGGCCGACCACGAGAATCGCTCCCGAGGTTTCGGCCAGCAGTCGCCGCAGTCGCGCGAACACGTCGTCGGGCAAGCCGAGTTCCGCGAGCCGCTGATACTGTTGCGAGCCGGCGAAGAACCGCACCACCGCCCGTTCGCCATGGAGCGTGGGAAACGTGCTCACCCGCATTTCGACCTCGGCCCCGCCGCATCGCAGCCGGCCTTCCTGCGGCGTGTCGGTGCGATAGGTGAGCAGTTCGGCCAAGACTTTGAGCCGCGTGACGACGTTCGTTGCGACCGCGGACGAAAGCACCGCGGCGGGCTGCAAGACGCCGTCGAGCCGGAACTTCACCTCCAAGCCCGCGGCCGTCGGCTGCAGATGCAGATCGCTGGCCTGCTGCTGCGGCCCCAGGGCGAGCAACCGCTCGACGACCTCGACCGCGTACTGCGGATCTCGCGGGTCGCAGACGGACAAGACTTGGGCGACGAGTGTCTGGAGGGAGGACATGGGAAATGCAGAATGAGGAATACTTGCCGCGTACTGCCTACTGCCTACTGCCTACTGCCTACTGCCTACGAAAAAAACGGCCGGTCGCGAACGAGTCGCGACCGGCCTGATGAACGTTTGCGTCAAGCCTTGCGGCTCGTCGGCCTAGTAGGGTTTGTAGACCCCGGGGATCGGCATCGGGTAGAAGCCGTCGGGGCCGGGGAGAACCTTGGGCTTGGCGTCCCAGGCCAGGACGTCGGGCAATTCGTTCGGGCCCTTGGCCACGGCGTCGTCCCACTTGACGATCTGGCCGGAGTAGGTGGCCATGCGGCCCAACACGGCGGTCATGCTGCTCGTGGCGCCGTACCAGCCCTCGTTGTACTTCACGTTGCCGCGGATCGCCTTGAGCAGGTCGATGTGCTCCTGATCATAGGGGTTGTTGCTTTCGAGCTTCGGCCCATGGTTGGCCTGGCAGCTCGACGAACCCTTGGTGCCGTGGGCCGCCTCGGAGACGTTGTTCGAGCAGCCGGGGATCTGGCGGCACTGGCTGAACATCTTCACGCCATTCTTGTAGGTGAACTCGACGGCGTGATGATCGAAGATCTGGCTTTGATTGCGGGCGTTGCGCACCTGGCAACCGCCCATGCCGTTGGCCTCGATCGGATAATCGTTCATCACCCAGTTGCAGACGTCGATGTTGTGGACGTGCTGCTCGAGGATGTTGTCGCCGCCGGCCCAGGCGAAGTGATACCAGTTGCGGACCTGGAACTCCATCTCGGTCATGCCCGGCTTGCGTTCGCGGAGCCAAATCGGTCCGCCGTTCCAATAGGCGCGGAGATAGAGGATCTCGCCGAGCTTGCCGTCGCGAATTTCCTGGATTCCGGCCAAGTAGCTCGCCTGATGGTGACGCTGCAAGCCAACGCCGACTTTGAGGTTCTGCGCGTCGGCCAGCTTGTTGGCTTCCATCAGCTTGCGGAAGCCGGGGGCGTCGGTGCAGCAGGGTTTTTCCATGAAGACGTGCTTGCCGGCCTTGATGGCATAGGTGTAGTGATCCGGACGGAATCCCGGAGGAGCCGCGGTGACCACCAGGTCGACGCCGCAGTCGATCGCCTTCTTGTAGGAGTCAAGTCCCCAAAAGATGCGATCATCGGGAAGGTCCAGTTGATCTTTGTACTGCTCTTCGTTGCGCAAGCCTTGGGCCGCCGCCTTGGCTTGATCCTCAAAGGCATCAGCAATGGCGACGCACTTGATCCCCTTGTCGGCGTTCAAGCAATTGCGGATCGCCCCGCGGCCACGGCCGCCGGCTCCGATCAAGCAGACCTTGATCACATCACTGCCCGCGGCGTGAACCGAACGCCCCAAGCTCAAGTTGCCCAACAGCGTGCTGCCGGCAACCACCGCAGCGGAGCCCTTCATAAAGTTCCGTCGCGATGCCTTATTTGTCTGGCTCATCCTCTGCGTCTCCTTTAATCCTCTATAGGTGGTGGAAACTCAAACATGGACGATTGCAGGTGGCGTTCCGGCCACCAATGCCGAACGGGGTACCTGGGTAGCTGGACTACCCAGGATACCGGATCAGCATCGGCAATCAAGGACTCAAACGATTACTCTTTGCCCCCCTGCGCCTGCTTATACTCTCGGAGGATCGCGGGATCCGGCTCGTAGAGCTTGGCTTCGGCTTCACTTGGCACACGCAACGGCCGAACCACACGGAAACCGACGAAGGTGGCATCCGTCAGATACCAGATACTCTGGGGGATCTGGGGATCCTGCATCTTCCAGTCCTTGTGCGATCCACGCCTGGCCGCGCTGCGGAGCATCTCCGGATCGTCGTCCCAAGAACCGCCACGAACCACGCAAGGATACTCGGTCTTCACAGGAACCAGCGGATTCTTCAGTTCCTTGCCGGCGGCAGCCCAGGTCTTGTAGGTGTCGGGCTTGTACTGGTCGAGGACCCATTCGGCCACGTTACCGTGCATGTCGTAAAGGCCCCAGGGGTTGGGCTTCTTGGTGCCGACCTTGTGGTATTTCTCGTCGCTGTTGTCGTAGTACCAGGCATAGTCGTTCAGACATTCGGGATCATCGCCGCAGGAGTAGGCGGTCTTGGTACCGGCACGGCAGGCGTATTCCCATTCGGCTTCGGTCGGCAACCGGTAGTAGCGTCCCGTCTTGGCACAGAGCCACTTGCAGTACATCTGCGCCGCGTACTGGGTCATGCAGATTGCCGGGCGGCCTTCCTTGCCCATCTCGAAGGACATATCGGTGTAGGGGTTGGTCGGACGGGCAATCGCATCGGCCAGCTTGTCCCAGAAGGTAGGTTCCTGACTGAGCATCTTGCGCCGCTGAATGTCGAGTTTGAAGGACCAAGTCTCGTATTCAGCCCAGGTCACTTCGTGGGTGCCCATCCAGAAAGGCTCGATGGTGATTTCCACCTGGGGGCCTTCGTCGTCCTTGCGTTTTTTCTCGTCGGCCGGGCTGCCCATGAGAAACTTCCCGCCGGGAATCGGCGCCATGCCGAACTTCAGGTCGGTTCCCGGAACGACTTCGGTGTAGGCCTTCATATCGGCCTCGGTTTTGGCGTCAGCGTTTTCAGCTGGGGCCGCCTGAGGAAGCCACTTGACGGCCAAGACCTCGGTCGGATTGACTTCGTCTTCAGCCCGCAGGGCGCAATCGCTCAGCGACACAATCGCCAGCCCCAGGGCTCCCACGAGCATCGGTTGCAATAGACGACGGCTACAAGGTACGCTAAACATTCAGGAGTCCTCTCAAAGCAAGTGAAGCAAAATACTCCTAGCCCAAAACTTCAAAGGAGGGACCTACCCATATGGGAAGGCTTCTAGTTGCGTGGCTGTTAGGGGCGGGGATCACGGCCGCACCGCCGGACAAGCGTTTTGAGTTCGTCCAAACGGAGATGGCCATACCGATCAAAATCGTGCTTTATGCTCCCGACGATACCACAGCCAGCACGGCCGCTCAAGCGGCTTTTGAAAGAATACATTATCTAAACGGAGTTTTCAGCGATTATGACTCAGAAAGTGAACTGCGCCGGCTGACAAGCACCCCCCTTACCGGGCATCCGATACCCGTTAGCCAGGACTTGTGGGCTGTACTGACCCGCTGCCAGGAGCTTTCTGCACAAACGGAAGGGGCGTTTGATATCACCGTTGGACCGCTGGTCCACTTATGGCGCCGGGCGCGGCGCCGCGAGGCACTCCCCCCGGCTTACCGCCTGGAGGAAGCAAAACAACGGGTGGGCTACAAGCTCCTGCGACTCCATGCGGAAGACCATAGCGTGGAGTTGCTCAAGCCGGGGATGCAATTGGACCTCGGCGGAATCGCCAAGGGCTACATCCTCGATGCGGCCCTGGCAGTACTCCGCAACCACGCGATTGACCGAGCCCTGGTCGATGCGGGAGGCGATGTCGTGCTGGGCGATCCGCCGCCAGGCAAAGCGGGCTGGACCATCGGTATCGCGCCGTTGGAATGGAAAGGCCGGCCAAGCCAGTACCTCTTGCTCTCCCGCGTAGCCGTGGCCACTTCGGGCGATATGTTCCAGTTTGTCGTGATCGACGGCAAACGGTATTCACACATCGTCGATCCGCGAACCGGCGTCGGCCTGACCGATCATTCCAAAGTGACGATCGTTGCCCCCGACGGGGCCACGGCCGACGGACTGGCCACGGCAGTCAGTGTACTCGGCCCAGAGAAAGGGCTGGAACTGATTGAGCGCACGCCGAACGTCGCCGCCTTCATCATGCGAGCCCCCGAGGGAAACATCGAGCAGCTTGAATCGAGTCGTTGGAAGGCTCTTCCGGTCATGCCACGCCAGATGACCGACGCACCTCAGGAGTAATACTCCCACCGGCCCACGGCCTCAAAAGCGTTTTGAAAATGCTCGATCGTCGGGCGCTGTTCTTCGGGCCAAGTAACAGCGACGACGTCAAAGCGCGCTGGGCGATCCAAGAGGCGATACTGCTGGAGAAACGCGACGGCGGCCCGGGTCAGACGACGTTGTTTCTCAGCCCCGACCGCTTCCGCCGGATGCCCGGTTTCCTGAGACTGGCGGGTCTTGACCTCGACAAAGACGATCGTCTGGCCGTCGACAGCGATCAGATCGATCTCGCTCCACTTCGAGCGATGCCCGCGGGCGATGATTTTGTAGCCCAGCCGTTTGAGATACCGCGCGGCAGCCTTCTCACCGCATTGGCCGAGCGGCTTCGCGCCAAATCGCTGCTGATACCAGGCGGAGAAGCCCCTCCAAAGCCCCTTCATGGCGAGGTCCTCGTCGGGTCGTGGCTTCAGGCGTGCAAGCCCGCCCTCTCCTCATACGAGAATGGCACGAGCGGACAATCCACCCGTGCCATCCTTGCTTTTGCTTCCGTTGGCGTTCGGAACGGGCGTTCCGGGCCCACGTGTTCAGGTCGTGGCAACCGGCTCTTCGTTACCGGGGGTCAGCAGGTCACGAACCTTGGCCTTCGCGGTCCCCTTCCGATCGACGCGTCGCTCCACAAGCCGCACCGCCTTGCCGACCCGATCGCGGAGGAAGTAGAGCTTCGCACGGCGAACGACGGCCGACCGCTTGACGACGATCTTGGCGATCCGGGGGGAATGCAGGGGGAACTTTCGCTCCACGCCTTCGCCCTGCACAATCCGGCGGACGACGAACATCTCCCGCGTGCCGGAGCCGCTCCGGGCGATCACCACGCCGGAGAAGATCTGGATTCGTTCTTTTTCGCCTTCGAGAATCCGGCAGTGGACGTCGACCGTATCGCCGATCTCGAAATGAGGGACATCCGCTTTCAAGCTGGCCTGTTCGACCTTTCGCAGCAGTTCTTGGCTCATCTTGTTTCCTTTCTGGCGTTCGTTGAGCAGTGTATTGGATTCGGCTGTCCGCCGAGCAGGTCAGCCCGGCGTTGGCGGGTGCGTTCGAGACTATCTTGTTCTCTCCAGCGGGCGATTTCCTCGTGGTTGCCCCCGATGAGCACCGGCGGCACTTCCAGGCCGCGATACTCGCGAGGACGGGTGTATTGAGCAAACTCCAGACGCCGCCCGACGCCCGAGAAGGAATCATCACGGCAACTGTCTTCGTGCCCCAACACACCAGGCACCAGCCGGATCGCCGCATCGATGATCGCCATCGCCGCGACTTCCCCTCCGTTGAGGACAAAGTCGCCCAGCGAGATCTCATCGGGCTGGAGGATCTGGCGAATGCGTTCGTCAAAACCTTCATACCGGCCGCACAGGAGCAGGATTCGCTCGTGCGTGGCCAACTCTTCGACAATCGCCTGCTCAAGCCGCCGTCCTTGCGGGGTGAGCATCACCAAGTGCCCGGGGGAGGGGTGCCGTGCCTGGACCGCCTCGACCGCCTCCACAACAACATCCACCTTCAGGACCATCCCAGGCCCACCGCCGAAGGGGCGGTCATCCACGCTTCGATGGCGATCCTTGGCCCAGTCGCGAATGTTATGGAGCACGACCTCCACCAAGCCCCGCTCGATGGCCAATTTCAACAGGCTTTGACCCACGTATCCGTCAAAGATCTCGGGAAACAGGGTCAGGACGTCGAAACGCATCGGACTACGGTTCAACCGGCAGGCTAGTTCGTCGTCTCTTCCGCAGCGGCTTCTGCGGCCGGTGCGGCGGCAACCACGGGGGCCGGGGCCGCACGGCGACGCTGCTGGGCCAAGCGGTCCAACGCCGCTTTCTGTTCGGCAACACGAGTCCCATTCAGGCCGTACTTCTTAATCAATACGGACACCTTGTCCGACGGTTGAGCGCCGACGCCCAGCCAGTACTGGACCCGCTCGCCGTTCAGGATCGCCCGGGCATCGGTATCCGGAACCAACGGATCATAGGTGCCGAGTTCTTCCAGCACCCGACCATCGCGGGGACGGCGGATATCCATCGCACAAATGCGATAGAAGGGGCGATGCTTCCGGCCCATCTTCTTCATGCGAATTCGGACTGACACGTAGTACTCCTCGTCAACGTACAATCTGACAGATACAACACTTGTTTTCGGTTTTGGCCGGCTTTCATCCCCGTCGTGAGAGGGGATGGCTACCGGTTTTTATTGCGTTTGGCCTCGCGTTTGCGCCGCCGTTCCTCTTTTTCCCGCTGTTTCCGTTGCTTGGCTCTCTCTTCGGCCGTAAGGCGTTTTCCCGTCCCCACTTTCTGCTTACCCAACCGGGCACCGGGATCAAGAAGGCCACTTCGGCTGAGTTCCTGAACGGCCTGCATCCGACCGCGTATCCCCATCGACGACAGTTGCTTCATCATCGCGGCCATCGGCTCGAACTGTTTGATCAGTTCGTTGACCTCGTGGGGCTCCACACCGGCCCCGGCAGCGATCCGGCGCCGGCGGCTCTGGTCAATCAGCTTGGGATTGCGACGTTCGGCCGGAGTCATCGAATCAATAATCCCGCCGATGTGACGCATCTGGCCCTCGGCGTCGGCGTCGCCGATCAGGTCGGCCATTCCGCCCAACCCGGGGATCAGGCTCATGATCTTGTTTAGCGGTCCAAGACGTCGCGCCTGGTTCAACAGATTGCGGAAGTCGGCCAGCGAGAACTCGCCTTTGCGAAGGCGTTCTTCCTGTTTGGCCATCTCCTCCTGATCGAGCTGGCGCTGGGCCTGTTCGACGAGCGAAACAATGTCGCCCATGCCCAGGATGCGCCCCGCCATCCGGTCGGGATGAAACTCTTCAAGAGCCTCCAACTGCTCGCCGGTGCCGATGAACTTGATCGGCACACCGGTGACCGCTTTGACCGACAACGCAGCGCCCCCCCGGGCGTCGCCGTCGAGCTTGGTCATGATCACGCCGTCGAGCTCCAGGGCCTCATGAAAGGCCTTGGCACTGTTGACCGCGTCTTGACCGGTCATCGCATCGACGACCAAATAGACCTGCTCGGGCTGGACGCGGCGATCCACCCGCTCCAACTGCTCCATCAACTCTTCGTCGACGTGCAATCGGCCGGCCGTGTCGAGGATCACCACATTCGCGCCGGTGGCCTTGGCATGCTTGACCGCGTTGTGGCACACCGCCACTGGGTCCTGCGATCCACGCTCCGTATAGACCGGAATCCCTAGTTTCTGGCCCAGAACCTCCAACTGGTCGATCGCCGCGGGACGTTGCAAGTCGGCAGCCACCAAAAGGGGCTTGCGTCCCCTCTCGACCAGCATTCGCCCCAGCTTCCCACAGGTCGTCGTCTTGCCCGAACCCTGCAAACCGCAGAGCATCAGGACGGTGACATCGGCCTTCAAATGAAGCGAGTGATCGACCGGGCCCATCAGGTCAATCAGGGCCTTATGGACGATCCCGACTAACTGACGGGTAGGGTCCAACGCCTTCAGGACCGTCTCCCCCACGGCCTGCTCGCTGACCCGGGCCATGAAATCCTTGACGACCGGCAGGCTGACGTCCGCCTCCAGCAAGGCTTGCTGCACCAATTGCAGCCCTTCGCGCATGTTCGATTCCGTGAGCTTGCCCCGACCCCGGAGGGTCCTGAGGGCGGAACTCAAACCTTGTTGGAGTGACTCGAACATCGTTCTTGGCTGTTAGGCAACAACAAAGCAAAGGCGCATGCTAGCTTGGGCCCGGTCCCAAGTAATCCCCTATGGTACTGCATCTCGGGTGGGTTTGACAATCCTCATCTCAAGCAGATTTATCCTTGTCCTGTCAAAGGTGCCGCTTGACATGAAATGCCAACGCCTGGCTCGACAGACCGCCCTGCCGGCAGCATTCCCTCGCATATACTACGCGCTTATGACCATGCGGGGAGTGCACGGAGCGCATCCGCAAGGAATTTTATACCCGTACACCAAAACGGTCCGCCGCGACCGTCGCTACGACGCCAAAGAACCGTTTCGCATAAGGCATACCCACTCGGTGGCCTAATCGCCACCCACCCAGGACGAAAAAGGTGGTAGACAAGCTCCTGCCCCGTCACCCCATTCTACCCATTAGCCCACCCGTTACCTCCTCCGCTCGGCTTATCGCCGGCGTAAAAAACGGTCTTTCTTGGTCAGATCGCAAATCTTGTTGCAGTTTGCTGGAATCCGGCCGATGAACATTCTATCGCTGGACATTCTCGACCGTGGTGCTGGCTCTCTGGTTTTTCGTGCCTGAGGCTGCGGTGACGGTCTGGAATCGAGGCTCGGAGACGGAACCACCGGCCACCGGCAGATTTCGAGTCAAGTTGACACATATTCAACAAAAACCTAGAGTTTCCGCGATTTCAGGCCACGCCAGCAGACACTGGTGCGGCCCGAGCGTCCAAGTCGAGACGGACCTCACCTTGTACGTAACCTCCCCTGCAGTTGTATTGCCCCAAGCATTCTTGATGTAGAGAGTGGGAGTATCCACGTATGATGCGTCGTGTTGCAATCGCCCTCGCGATGACCGCCTCGGTGTGCTCCAGCGCTGCTGCCCAGCAGTGGGCCGAGAAGATGTTCCAGGTGACCACGCATGATTTCGGTTCCATTGCTCGTGGAGCCAAGGCGGAGTTCGAGTTCCCGCTGACGAATATCTATGTTGAAGACGTCCACATCGCCAGTGTGCGATCGAGTTGCGGGTGCACCCAGGTGGAGATCAAGCGGCCCGCTTTGCGGATGACCTATGAGAAGGGTGCCATCGTCGGGCG
>CAZLDQ010000081.1:9531-17005 GCA_964558295.1 uncultured Planctomycetaceae bacterium
CGCCCGGATCCACAGCCGCGCGTTCCTGGGACAAAAACGGGCCACGATCACCGTCACGTTCGACAAGCCGTTTTATGCCGAGGTCCAGTTGCACTCGCGGGTTTATATCCGCAGCGACGTCGTGTTCAACCCGGGCAGCGTCGATCTGGGCACGGTAGATCAGGGCAACACGGTCGATCGCGAAGTCGACGTCCACTACGCCGGCCGGAGCGACTGGCAAATCGTCGCCGTCAAAAGCGCCAACCCACACATTTCCGGTGAGCTTGTCCAAACGCAACGCGACAACGGACAGGTCGCCTATCGGCTGAAGGTACACCTGGACGCAAAGACACCGGCCGGCTATCTCCACGATCATATCGTGCTGGTAACCGACGACCATCAATCGACCGAGATCCCGCTGGCCGTGGAAGGCCTGATCCAACCGATGATCAGCGTCAGCCCGGCTTCGCTCTTCATGGGCGTGGTCCACCCGGGCGAAAAGGTCACCAAGCAACTGGTGGTCAAGGCGAAGAAGCCGTTCCGCATCCTCTCGATTACTTGCGACGACAAGTCCTTCCAGTTCGAAACCTCAATGGACAAAGACGCCAAGTCGCTTCACTTGGTTCCCGTCACCTTCTTGGCGGGCAAGGAAGCCGGCAAGGTGCTCAAGACGATCCGCATCGAAACCGATCTGGGGGATGCCCTGCCGGAACTCTCGGCCCAAGCCGTGGTCTCGCGCTAGCACTCTCCCGGCAGCCAAGTTCGAAGTACCCCAACCGCGGCCGGTAGCTCCTGCTGCCAGCCGCGGCTTTTTCTTGACGCGTGGGGGTCGCCTGGGAGCTTGGTCGAAAAGGGGAGGGTTCCACGGAATACGGACTGGGGATTGTGGACTAGGGACGAGGGACAGAAGGAGTCCGTTGGCGAAAAGACGTCGGATTTATGAGTATTCCGGGGGCTGGCTGGCGGGAACAAAGCGGGGCAGAATAAAGTCTGTGCCTGCAAGCAGTCGTTACAACGGATAGAGCAGAATGGCCAATTCGCCAAGCCCGAAACAGGTTGCCAGTGTCTATGAGGTGTTCATGCTGGGACTCTGCCTTTATGTCCTGGCCGCCCTTGGCGCAACGACCTTCTGCACGCTCAATGAATCCGTTGTCGCGATACTCGATTACCTGGACACTGCGGTCTGCTTCGTCTTCCTGGCAGACTTCGTCGGAAAACTCGTCACGGCGGAAAGCAAGCTGGCCTATCTGAAATGGGGATGGATTGATCTCGTTTCGAGCATTCCGACGATTGGGCCTCTGAGATGGGGGAGACTCGCTCGCGTGGTTCGAATCCTGCGTCTGCTTCGAGGGGTACGGTCGGGAAAGATCCTGGCCCAGTACATCCTGAAGCAGCGTGCCGAATCGGCCTTTGCCGCGGCCCTGATGGCGGCGTTGCTGATTGTGACGCTCTCCAGCATTGCCGTTTTGTACTTTGAGCGGGAAGGCGATTCCAACATCAAGACGCCGGAGGATGCCCTTTGGTGGTCGGTCGTCACGGTCACCACGGTTGGCTACGGCGACCGCTACCCGGTGACCACCGGAGGACGGATCGTTGCGGCACTCGCGATGACAGCCGGCGTAGGCCTCTTCGGCACCTTCACAGGTTTCGTCGCCTCTTGGTTCCTCGCGCCCGGCGAACAAGAACAAGAAGACGAACTGGAATTGATCCGCCGGCGTCTTGGGGCCATCGAACGGCATTTGCAAGAGTTGGTGAAGCAACCAGGAATCAACGACGAACGGCGGTTCCCGTAACCTGAAGCCTCCGCCAACCCCAATTGGCTTTGCCGCCGCTCTCTCCCCGCTCCCTCAGGTAGCCGTTCGGCGGCCGCCGCAACCCCTCTCGCTGCCACGCGAAGTACGGATCGCTCCTCCAGCCGCCGCGTCGGAACCCCGTATGCTTCAGCTACCACGTGACACTACTTTCGAAATGCAGTTGCCTCAAACCCATTGACACGTTCCACTTCGAGGGCGTCCCCACCAGTATACCAAACCCAAAAGATGCGCGCAAACTACGATCATCCCTCAACCGAAGACTCTATCCCAGGGAGTACACCACCATGTACGAGAGTACCTGTCTTGGTCCACCGGGAACCGGAGTTTGAGGCTGGTGGAGTTGGCGGATTGGAATGAGCAGGTTATGAAGCGGTTGGTTGCGCAAGGGGATTCGCTGGGACTCTGCCCCAGACCCCGGGATTTGTCGCATTCGTGCTCCGACGCGACGGGAGCAAGGCGGGCGGCAGGTTGTGCTGCCCGTCGTTCGCTTCGAAGCCCCTGGGGCGGCCCTCGGGTCGGTTCCCACCGGAGCCCTGTCCTCCGCCCAAGTCCGTTTCAGCCTAACTCGCCCGGGTCGGCTTGGCAGTCGGAGCCATCCGTGCGCTTTGCCGCTTGGCCGGCAACTCGGCCCGCTTGTTCTTCCGCTCGAAGGTGGCCAAGCGTAGAAGACGGTGGGTTGGAGTTGGTGACGCTGGCAGACTTTGGAGACGGACTTGCCCTCCAAGAGGTACTCTCGCAGGATGGCCCCCTTCTCCTGGGCGTTCTCCTGCTTTCGTGGTTTTCGGGACTTCGGGTTCTCCTTGTGCTATGCCAACTCTCGCACAGGAAAACTCTCCAAATGGACCAACGGGTCCGTCTCCCCGTCAGAAGCTTTACTCCGGCGTTTCTGGGGTTTTGTTGACGCTCCCCGGATCGCTCTGAGTTGCAGGAGGAGGGGAAGGCGGAGTGAGAGAGGTGAGCGGCAAAGAGGCTTCGCGGGAAAAGGAGCAACCGGGACAGGTGGAGCAGCCTCCCGATCCGATCCGCATCCCCCGTCGCCAAAAGCGCCAGGCCAGATAGACCAGGACCAGAAAAACGACTGCCGGAGCGGCCAGATTTTGCCAATCAAAAGCCATCGCGCACGCCTTTCTGCAGTTCTCTCATCCGGCGATCCAGGTTCCCAGTTGATAGGTAATCAGGGCCCCGGTGTAGGCGAGGATCGTCATGTAGGTGAAGGTGAACAGGGGCCAGCGCCAACTGTTCGTCTCGCGACGGATCACGGCCAGTGTGGCGGCACACTGGGCACACAGGGCAAAG
The DNA here is from genome assembly GCA_964558295.1 of uncultured Planctomycetaceae bacterium. Taxonomy (GTDB): domain Bacteria; phylum Planctomycetota; class Planctomycetia; order Pirellulales; family Thermoguttaceae; genus JBDKTH01. Next base: position 12,621 of record CAZLDQ010000081.1, read on the forward strand.
AACACCATGATCGACAGGGCGACCGGCACGGTGAACACAGGCCGGTCGGTGCCGTCCCACGTGGCGGCGTGGAGCTTGGCGCTCAATTGTTGGAAGCCTTCTTGGCTTTCTGTGTCGAGGTCGTCCCCGAGGTTGTAGATCACGCCGAGTGTGGCGACAACGATCTCCCGGGCGGGAAAGGAAGCAAGCACGGCGGAACTGATGCGCCAGTCCCAGCCGAGCGGCCGAAATACCGGCTCGATCAACCGTCCGGCGCGTCCCAAGAGACTCTGTCGTTGATATTCACCGGCAATCTCGCGTTTGATTTGGGCAAGGCGCTCGGTGGCCACACGCCGTTGGGGAGCGTCGGGGGCCAACGCAGCAAGTTGCGTTTCCAGCGTCGCGATTTCCACCCGATAGGGCGCCTCGACGACCTGGCTGTTGTGCGGGTAGTAGAGGGCCGCCCAGACGAGGATCGAGATGGCGAGAATCAGTGTTCCCGCACAGCGCACGAAGACGATTCCTCGCTGCATCACCCGATAAAAGACGTTTCGCGGCGAGGGCCACTTGTAGCTGGGAAGTTCCATGAGGAACGGCGGCGTGTCGCCACGCAGAAGGGTTTTCTTGAGCACCAGCGCCACGACGACGGCCATCAAGATGCCCAAGGCGTAAAGGGCGGCCAGTATCACTCCTTGGAGGTTGAACAATCCGCCGAGATACGCCTGCGACGGGATGAAGGCAGCGATCATCAAAGCATAGATCGGCAGTCGGGCGGAACAAGTCATCAACGGGTCCGCCCGACTCGGCGTCCACCGGTCGCGTTCTGGTTCGCAGACGCGCGTGGACATCCCGCCAGGGACGGCGCAGGCGAACGAGGAGAGCAGTGGAATAAACGATTTGCCGTTGAGGCCGATCCGCGCCATGAGCCGGTCCATCAAGTACGCCGCCCGAGCCATGTAACCGCAATCTTCGAGGATTGCGATGAATAGGAAGAGGATGAGGATCTGCGGCAAGAAAACGAGGACTCCCCCCACACCGCTGAGGACGCCATCGACCAGCAGGCTTCGGAGGGCTCCATCGGCCATTTGCAATTCGACCCAAGCGACGCCGAACTGTACGCCCCGCTCGATCAGATCCATCAGCGGTTCGGCCCAGACGAATACGGCCTGAAAGACGGTGAACATCACGAGAACGAAGATCGCCGTGCCCCACAGCCGGTGGGTCAGCACATGATCGATTCGATCGGAGGCAGTGACCGTGTAGCGGCCGGGATGACTGACGACGCCATCGAGCACCTGGCCGACCCACGTATACCGGGCAGCCGTTTCAACCCCGGGGACCGCCCAGCCCGCCTCGGCCAGCCGCTTGCGTGCTGCGTCCAAGGCCCGAGTCGCATCGCCATCGGTACTCGAAAGCAAGGTGCGTTGCAAATACCCGTTGACGTCCAACAGCAGCCGCTCGACGAGGTAGCGGGGAAGCGGTCTGCTTTGCCCATTCCACAAGGCACGATTGCCCAGCAGCGTTTCCAGTTGTGCGACTTCGCGATGGAACATCTCGGGAAAGATCGCCGAGGATACCGGCAACGTCTCCTGGTGCTCTGGTTGACGACACACCAGTTCGACCGCATCCACCGAATTGGCCAGTTCAGGAACGAGAGGGGTAACGTCCTTTTCAACAACGGCGGCCAGGGCTGTCTTGAGCTCGGAGATCCCGATTCGCCGATGAGCCATCATGGGGACTACCGGAATGCCCAATCGTTCTTCCAGTCGTTTGACATCGAGCCGAATCCCATGGCTTTCGGCCACGTCGACCATGTTTAGCGCGAGTACGGTGGGCAGGCCGAATTCCAAGGCCTGCGAGACCAGATAGAGATGGCGTTCGAGATTGGCCGCGTCGGCAATGCAGATCACGGCGTCAACGGGCGCAAGGTCTTTTTCCAAGCCCAAGAGCACATTGACCGCGACCATTTCGTCGCGCGAACGCGGCGCCAAGCTGTAAAGGCCGGGTAAATCGATCACTTCGTAGCGGCGTCCGAGATAGTCCATCTGGCCGGTCTTCTTCTCGACCGTTACCCCCGGGTAATTCCCCACATGCTGATGGACCCCGACCAGCGCGCCAAACAGCGTCGACTTGCCGGTGTTAGGATTGCCAATCAGAGCAACCGTAAAGGTCGTTTTTTCTTTGGAGATAGGCATGGAGCCGGCACATTCTCACCCAGTACCGACCGGCTTGACCAGGACGTTGAGCAGGTCGTCGGCGCGAAGGCACACTTTGTTGCCAGCCAAACGAATGATACACGGGTTGCCGGGACGAAACATTTGTATTTTCGTACCGCCGCGCAGCCCAAACTCCTCCAACCGGTGGACATGGTCAGGCCGACCAATGATCCGGGTCACATGAGCGGACTGCCCGGCGCCCAACCGGTGCAAAGGAATCAATCCGTCCAAGATCGTAAATCCCAAAGTGCGCCAGAAGTAATCGACAGGGCTATTGAGACTGAGTCTCACTACCAATTGATTCTAGTTCATTCGGGCGCATGATTCAAGCCCGGGGGGAAAATCAGGCGTCCAGCCTGCCGCGATTTCGCAATTACCTATGTTAACGCTACTTGCGCATCGACAGCCGTTCACCGCGCAAGGGGAACGTTCCTTGGCAGGCCGCAAAGATGGAGCGTCTTCACGCCCCGCCGAACCAACGGCGAACCGCAGACCATGTGCGGCCAAGGAGCCGGCCGGAGAGAATATCCTCGGTGAGGGTGGTCTGCTCAGTGGAGAAGTTCTTCCAAACGGCGTCGACATAAGGCTGGCTGGTTTCGGCCAGGGAGCCATACAGCCCCTTCTGCCGGATGTCATTAAGTGCCTCAGTATAGTGGCTCAGCACATGCCGGTCCAGCAAGCGGCAGGCCGCCGTGACGGTCGACAAAGCCCCCTGCCCCAGGCAGCCGATCTTGTCGAGACTGTAGAGGGTCATTGCACTGGAGATGGCCAAGGGGTTGACGCCTTCGGACTGGGCGATCTGATGGATTTCCTCCCAAAGGCGTCTGACTTCCGCCTGAGGGAGGACCTTGGTCGGATCGACGGCGCCAAGCGCGCCCCGGGTCTCGTCGATCATCTGTTTCAGCCCGTCTACCGACAACGGGGGCGTATCGAAGGCTGACGCGGTGGTCCCGGCGGCCGAGGCCACGGCCGACAGCAGGTCGTCAACATGGTTGATGGTGGAATCAGGATCGATCACCCCTTGCCGTTTCAGGTCGTCGGCCAGTTCGCGCAAATAGGCCTGGGAACCATAGGCCACATCACTGACAATCGCCAGAAGCATCATCGGCGAAAGATGGAGCGTGGCCATGCCGGCCATTTCGATGAAATTGCCGATGGCCTTTCGGGCAACGAAGTTCTTAACCTCGGCCGTGTTCTCGTCGTTGGTCCGCTGGACCCCGCCGACATCCTCGGCGAGGAAATCGAGCATCTGACGCACAAAGATCCCATAGCTCTTGGAATTCTGAAAGGCCTGGGGCACCAATAGTGAGCATGACTCACGAAGGACGCCGGCAACGACCCCGGACGCGCTTCGGACAGTCCGCTCAGGGAGAGAAAGACCGTACATCAAGAAATCGCGCACCCGGAGGTAGCCAGGATCGGGCGGGGACGGCTCCAGACGAGACTCTTCGCTCATGGCATCCTGCGTCTGATGGCCACGTTCACTTGGCAAACTTTACGACTAAACCATGCCAAACGAACAGCGAGGGGGCAGTTTCAGCACCATTGGCAGCACCGTTCTTCACCAGGCAGCCGGAGACCAGAACGCGGTCTTTGGCCGCCAACTCCATGGGCTCCTTGCTGACAACCTTGATCGTGCGGTCGACGCCGGCCAGTTTGATCGTGGCCGCTTGGAGTTGCCCCTTGCCATGGATTTCCACCACGGTTCCGGCCAAAAGGATCCCCGGGGCCGGCCGTTTCTCGTCCTCCAAAAGGGCAGCCGCCAAACGCCCGATCTGTTTGACGATTTCCGGGTTGCTCCCGACTTTTTCGAGCAATTGGCGAGCCTCGGTTTTGCGGGCGTCGAGCGATTCGCTTTGAGGATCGACAAACGCCAGCATTTCACCGAGACGGCAAAACTCGGCATAGGCAACCGGCGGCTGCCCTTTGCAGTCGGGACAAACGCCGTCATCCACTTTGCCCGTGGAATTGCATTTCGGGCAGCCAAGATTTTTGGGAAATGCCTTGAGGGCGTCGGCCAGATCAACGGCCGCGTACTTGGGCCGTTTCTTCAAGTCGACAAAGCTTACCGAAGCTGCGGAAGCCCTGGACTTGGACGTCTCCGATACGTCTTTCACCGCAGCATCTTTGAGTGAAGCATCTTTGAGTGAAGCATCTTTGAGTGAAGCATCTTTGAGTGAAGCATCTTTG
>CAZLDQ010000081.1:17105-18039 GCA_964558295.1 uncultured Planctomycetaceae bacterium
AGTGAAGCATCCTTTGCCGGCGCAAGTTCGGGCGTTTCCTTCTCAGCGGCCGCGGGCTTTTCGTTTTCAGGCTTCATGGGAGCCGGTTCAGCGGGCTCCTTCTTTTCCGAAGCAGCTTTCGGCTCTTCCTTCGGCGTCTCGGGCTTGGCCGACGGCATCCCCATCAGTTCAGGCGAGAGTGTCACGCTGGAAGGAGCCGTCAGGTCTGGAGAAATCTTCATGTCGGACGAAGCAGACAAGTCTGGCGAGACGTTCAACTCTGGTGGCGCCGACAGGTCTGGCGTGGGGGCCAGATCCGGCGACGTCATCAGGTCGGGTTGGGATGGCAACTCCGGCTGAGGCGCAAACGCCGGCTCCGAGGGCAGTTCAGGAGCCTCCTTGGGCTTTTGTTCAAGCGCCTGCTTGCCCGACTTGGCTTTTTGCGGAGCCTTCGGAGCTTTCGCAGGCTTGGGCGGCTTCCGCTCCACGGCGGCTGGCGGCTGGGAGATCGTTGCTTCTTCCAAGGTCGACTCGGAGTCGGTCGCTTCCTCGACGTCGTCGCCACCTTCCAATCGAGCCCAGGCTGGCCACCAGGCGGGGCGATGTTTCACCGTGTGCTTGATGCCCGGCAGGTAAACCTTGGCAAAGTCATACCGCACGCCACCAAAGAAGTTCAAGCCGTAATAGGCGATCAACAAACCGCCGGCCCCTCCTAAGACGATGCCGATCAGTTCCTTAACGAGACTCGTCTCTTTCTTGCGTCGTCCTGGTCGGACGGCTCGCCCGGGGGAGGCCAATCGCGTCGTCCCCTCCTCGCCAAAGGAAAAGGGGACAGCCGATTCGCCATCCGGCTGCCACGACGCCATACCCCCTCCATCACCACCCGCCCCGCCCTCCGGTCCGGCATGGACGTGGCCTACGACCAGCTCTACCGGCGGCCGCCGGTCCCGCACCC
>CAZLDQ010000081.1:18049-23419 GCA_964558295.1 uncultured Planctomycetaceae bacterium
AAAGGGGACAGCCGATTCGCCATCCGGCTGCCAGGACGCATTCCCCCATCCTTCCCCACCTTCCCCCTCCACCGTGTACTCCGCCGATTCGTCGAACAGCGAGTGGGCTTCTTCCCGCAGTTCGGCAGCCTTGGCCTTCAGAGCCCTGGCCACTTGGAGGAGCGTTTCGAGCTGTACGCGAAGCGCTTCCGTATCGGCGGTTTTTCCCGCCTCCTCCACCTCTTCGGTAACCGGCGTCTCGGCGGCCAACTCCAGTGGCCCGTCCTTGTCCTTCGTGTCGGCAATGTCCTGGATGCCATCGGAAACCTCCCTTGCGGCCGAATCCAAAGGTTCCGGAGCGGTTTCCGCCTCCTCGACGGCCGACAGCTCGGGCTCTCCCAACGTCAGGTCCTGCGCGCAGGCCGGAGCGTCGGCTTTTTCCTCGATCGCCTGATCGCCCTGGGTGAGGAACGAGAACATGTCGGTCTCCTTGACCGAGACTCCCGTCTCCTCAGCCACGGGCGGGGACTCCTCGACCACGAGTCCAGATTCCTCGACTACTGCTTCAGACTCTTGTTCATTGCCATGATCGCCGCGGAGGAACGCGAACGGATCGTTGGGCTCCTCGGCAGGCCGCGGCTCTCCCGTCTCCTCAACAACGAGATCTTCTTCTCTGCCGCCTTCCTCCGAGTGTTCGAGGAAGCCGAAGGGATTCGGGATTTCGTCGGTCGCGTCTGAGGTCGAGGGTTGTTGAACAGGTTCTTCGGCCAGTTCGTCTTCGACAGCCGTGGACGATTCGCCGAGTTGCGTTCGCAGCGTGTCGCACTTGTCTTCAACCGAGCGAGCCACAGCCTCCAGCGCGTCGGCCAGAGAACCCAGGGCATTGCCCGTGCGCTTGCGGTATTCCATGGCCCGGCGGACCAAGGCCATGGCCTTGACCTCGGCCTCCTTCGCCTCGTAGGTCCACTGGCCAACGCGGGCCAGGAGTGCCTGAGCCTCCTGGCCGAGTTGGTCGGCCCGGACCTGGAGGCTTGTCGGATCGTCAGACGAAAGATCGGCACTGCCTTGAAAAGCTTCCGTTTTCGAGCGGAGCAATTCCAGCTCGGCGGCCAAGGGATCTTCCGACTCGGGCACCGTTTCCGACGGAGCCTCAACGGGAACGGCCATCGGCGGAACCGGGGTAGCGGTCAACGCCACGTCGCCTGGCGTGAACTGTGCCTGGCATAGTGGGCAACGCAGCGTCGCGTCGTCCGCGACGCCGTCAGGAATGGCGATATTTTCCTTGCAGGCCGGGCAGATAGAAACGCTGGGCATAGAACCTCTCCTGGGCTCGGACTAGTCCTTCCAGTTTATCATCGCGTTCCCGGCGATGACTAGGGACCGCCCAAGGCTTTTCGCGACGGACCAGCAAGGCGAGGGGAGCGGCCTGTCCAAGCGGTCGCCCGGAGAATCGCGTCAGGTGGTAAATCCTGAAGGTATACCCGTAGCAAAACGCGGCAGGCCAACCCACTGGCTCAACACCCCGGAGGGCGTTCCCTACGGGTTTTCTTTTGCCAAACCCCATCCGAAACAGCTAAATCCGGTAGAGCGGGCCCAGCTTCGTGCGAAGGTGGCCAATGAGCGGCTCGGACGAAAGGGGGCGTCCGGTGATCCGTTGGACCAGTTCGGGGGCCGAATAGCGTTGCCCCTGCTGGTGGATCTTCGCGCGTAACCAACGGCGAAGCGACTGGAATTCCCCCTGGGCAAACTGGCTGGCCAAACCGCCCAACTCGGCGTCGGCCTGAGCGAAGATTTGGGCCGCATAGAGGTTCCCCAGCGCGTAGCTCGGGAAATAGCCAAACAGCCCGGCTCCCCAATGGACATCTTGGAGAACACCGAGCGAGTCGCTGGGCGGGTCGATCCCCAAGTAACCGCGATATTTCTCGTTCCAGATCTCGGGCAGTTGGTCGACGGGCAGTTCGCCGGAGAGCAGCGGCTGTTCCAGTTCAAAGCGGATCAGGATGTGAAGGTTGTAGGTGGCCTCGTCCGCTTCCACGCGAATCAGAGATGGACGCACCTCGTTGACGGCAAAGTAGAAGTCGTCGAGAGAGACGTCGATCAGGGAGGAGAAACGCTGCTGGGCCCGTGGGAAGAAGTACTCCCAAAAAGCCCGGCTTCGTCCGACAAAGTTCTCCCAAAGACGCGACTGCGATTCGTGAATGCCATGCGAGACCGCATCCCCCATGGGGAGTCCGTACTGGTCGGTGGACAGCCCTTGATCGTAGATGCCATGCCCGGCTTCATGAAGGATGCCGAAAAAGGACTCGTTGAAGAAGTTCTCGTTGTAGCGGGTAGTAATCCGGCAGTCGTTCGGTCCGAGGCCAGAACAAAACGGATGGGCGGTGACGTCGAGGCGACCACGCTGGAAATCAAAGCCGATCTGAGAGGCCACCTCACGACCAAACGCTTCTTGCTGGGCAACCGGAAACTGCCGGGCGAGGATCGAGACGTCGGGATGACGGCCGCTCTGGCAAATCTGGTCGACTAGCGGCACGAGTTGCTCACGCAACTCGGCCAAAACCTGTTCCACCTGGCTGGTCCGCGCCTCGGGCTCGAAATTCTCCAGCAAGGCGTCGTAGGGGCGTTCTGGATAGCCCAGGGCCTCGGCCTCTTCGCGTTTGAGCCGGAGGACCTTCTCCAACCAGGGACGAAAGACGGCAAAATCGTTGTCACGCCGGGCAGCCTCCCACGCCCGCTCACTGAGGCTCGTGGTCCGGGCCAGCTCTTCCACCAAGGCTTGAGGCAGCTTGATCTTCCGATCGTACTCGCGTTTGAGCCGGTGGATGTTTGTGCCGGTCTCGCTGTGTCTGTCAGCAGCCAGTGGGGTTTCCAGAAGCGAAGTCAACCAAAGCCCCAAGTCAGGATTGGTCCAGCGGCGATGGACCATGCCGGCCACAAGGGCGATCTGCTCTGCCCGATGCTCGCCAGCCGCTGGCGGGAGCATCGTGCGTTCGTCCCAACCGAGTACCGACTCGATCGAAGCCAGGAGGGCCGTTTCCCGGGCATATTGGCAGAGACGGTCATACATCTCGCGAGCGACGTCAGTCACGTCAGTGCTCCCATGCAACAAGACAAGCGGCAAGACAGCGTGAGACAGGGAATGCAAAGAGTGTACCGTGAAGCGTGCTCACCGGGAAGGAGAGCTGAGGAGACGGCCCCGCTGCGCGATCACACAAAGGAAATGACGCAGACTAGCGAAAGCCGAGGTTTCGCTCGATTTGCCGAGCTTTGTTGCTAAAGGCGAATGCCTCCCCATCTGGGTCGGTAGGACGGAAATGCTTCGGCATCGAGGTTAGCTCGTCCTCCGGAAAGCCATCACCGCGCAGGTTCCAACTGCAACACCCAGCTACGGCAAGACAGGCCACGACCAGCATCAATTGCCCCAATTGGCGGATTCGGCGATGGCCGATGAGCATCAGGAGAAAAGAGGACATGGATGAGCACGCCAGAGGGAACAACGGAAGACAACCTTCGGGCAGGGAGTCTCCCAGAACCACGCAGCTGTGTCCAGACCAATTGCTCAAAGAGCGGGGAGGATTCTAGAATGAGTGATGCCGCTCCAACCAATCCTCGTTCCTCCCCAAGACGCACAGATGCTGGATCTCCTTGTCGTATCCCCCCATCCGGATGACGCTGAGTTGGGCATGGCGGGCGCGATCCTCAAGTGCAAAGCCGAAGGGCTCACCGTGGGCGTGCTCGACCTGACCAACGGGGAGCCCACGCCCCGAGGCACCCCGGAAATCCGGGCCCACGAGACGGCCGAGGCCACCAAGATCCTTGGCCTGGACTGGCGGGAAAACCTGGGGTTGCCCAACCGCTCGTTGGAAGCAACCCTGGAGGCTCGCGCCAAGCTGGCCGGGGTCTTCCGTCAGACGCGTCCCCGTTGGATCTTCGCCCCCTACTGGGTTGACGCCCATCCGGATCATGTGGCTGCTACGGAGTTGATCGAGGCGGCCCGCTTCTGGTCAAAACTGACGAAAACCGATATGCCCGGGGAACCCTATTACCCGGAACGGATCTACTACTATTACTGTGTCCACCTTCGGCTGATCCCCCAACCGGCTTTCATTCTGGACATTAGCGAGTTCTGGGAGCAGAAACTGGCGGCGATCCGCTGCTACCGGAGTCAGTTCATTGAAGGCCGCTCCCAAGAAGTCCCGACAATCCTCGATCGTCTCCGCGACCAGGCGGCAACCTGGGGTTGGGCGATCGGCGCACGTTATGGCGAGCCGTTCGCTAGCCGGGAGCCGATCGGGCTGAGTAGCTTCGACCGGCTCGTTTGAGCGCCGGGAGGATTGACGCTACCCCTGCACATTGTCGCCGGCGGTGGCCGTGTCAAGGACCTTGCCGAGGGCTTCGCAGAAGAAGAACTCGCCCCACATCACCGATTCGTCGACGCCGAGGTTCTTGGCCGTGTGGTAAACGCCGTGCTTGAGAATCCCCTCCCAACCGGGGGTCTCGTTGGCGAGATACTCGGGAGTCACCAACTTGTCGAGCATCACCAAGGCCGTGTTGCGGTAGGCCAAGGCATGCTCCGGCGACTTGGTCTGGTGCGAGAGGTCCCAGAGGCCGCTGGCGGCAATGGCCGCAGCGGAACTGTCCTTCTGCGGGCCCCAGGGAAGCGGTTGGGTCAAGTCGGCGTCGAAGTCCCAATAGGGAATCTTGTCGTCTGGCAAATTGGAGATCCAGAAATTGGCGTTCCGTTCGGCCACGTCAAGGAATTCGTCCATTCCGGTCAGGCCGTAGACTTGGCTGAACCCGTAAAGCGACCATGCCAAACCACGTGCCCAGCGGCTATCGGCGCGCAGCCCCTGGTGCGTGCTTTCGCGCAGAAACCCGCCCGTGCGCAAGTCGAAGATCCCTTCGTGAGCCGTCGAACCATCGGGGCGCACGAGCGTGTCGCGGGTCGTGCGGCAATGGGCCAGAGCAATGCGCCGCAATTCTTCATCCCCGGTCTGGTTGGCTGTGTAGACGATCAACGGCACGTTCATCATGATGTCGATGAACAGCGAGTCGAGACCGATAAACGAGCGAAGATACTGCCCCTTTTCCATGAACCGCTTCGCGAGTGTGCGTCCAGCCTGAAGCACAACCTTGTGGATCTCTTCATTACCAGTCAGGCGGTACCAGGGGAGATAGGTGTTAAGGAAGATGAATCCCAGATCATGGACGTTGCGATCCAACTGGCGATGTTCCAAGAGACGCGAATAGTGCTCGGCATGCTCGCGCCACTGGGGCTTGCCCGTCCGCTGGAAGAACTTCCACATCATCCCGGCAAAGAAGCCGCCAGTCCAATCGGTCCAAAGCTCGCCAGCATGATGCCACTTTCCCTGGTTCGTGTAGATCGGGAAA
>CAZLDQ010000082.1:0-23399 GCA_964558295.1 uncultured Planctomycetaceae bacterium
CCTTGGCTTTGCGTCCCGGCCTTGCGACCGGTTTGCCTTTATCGAGGATCAAGGCGGCAGGCCTTCGTTGTCACGGGGTTATTGCCTTTGGGGACAAGATGCATTGCACGTGTCTGGCAGATAAGGACCCCGTTGGCGGCCCACCGTCGCCGGCAGGCCGCGAGGCTGTCACGCATTCGCGTCTCGCCTCTGCAATGAAACCTAGGTCGGATTTGTCAGTTGTCAAACCACGCGGTTTAAGCAAACTTGAAAAATTCTCAGATTTTTCTTCGGCCCCACGCAAGGGGGGGCGGAGATTCGGGATAAAGCGGTATGGGGATCGAGAGGCGAATGTCCACGTTTCTTCCCCTTTCCCAATACTCCCATTTTCTTTCCTCTAGGTTGTTTCTGATGGCCCCACTATACTGGGTTAGTCCTCCCTTTTTTTTCCTGCAAGGAGTCGAACCTCCAGCATGCCGAAAGACCCTCCCCTCTTCCGCGACTGTTCAGGCCAGCAAAAGGGGGCTGGCTGGTTCGACTGGAGCCTCCTGGCCTGCATGCTGCTTCTGGCGCTCATGATCAGTCCGGTTCTCGTCGGACGGATCTACACGTTCAATGACCTGGGCGACTATCATTTGCCACTTCGGGTTTTCTACAGCGAGCAACTGGCGAAGGGAGACTCGTTTCTGTGGACTCCCCAGTTGTTCTGCGGGTACTACGTAGCCGGCGAAGGCCAGGTCGGCATGTTTCACCCGTGGCACCTCCTGCTCTATTCCGTGTTGCCCGTTCAACTCGCCTTCGCCTGCGAGGTGGTGGGCAGCTATCCGTTCCTGTTCGCCGGCACCTACCTGTTCCTACGGCGTCGGCTTCAGCGGCGCGAGGCGGCCTTGTTCGGTGGGTTGCTGTTTGCCTTCTGCAGTTTCAACCTGTTGCACTTTATCCATGTCAATGCGATTGCCGTCATCGCCCATCTCCCCTGGCTCCTTTGGGCGATGGACGTGATGCTCCTCGATGCCGACCGCCGGCACGTCGTCATGGCGCAAGTCGGCGTGGCCCTGTTGACCGGCTCGCAAATCCTCTTGGGCTACCCACAATACGTCTGGTTCTCCCTGTTGGCCGAGGCGGCCTGCCTGCTGTTTGCCTGCCTCGACCGCCAACATCCCACCGACGGCCGCTTTGTTGAGCGATCCGTGATATTTCGCCGCTGCGCCGAGTGGACGCTCGCCAAGGCGGCGGGACTATTGATCGGGGGCATTCAACTGGTGCCGACCATGGACGTCCTGCAAGATTCCGTGCGGCACTCGGTCACCGCCGACTATGCAAACTGGGGTTCCCTTCATCCGCTGAACCTCGTGCAAGTGGTTGCTCCCTACCTCTTCGTCACACGGGTCTTCGGCCGGAACACTCATGAACTGGGCATCTATCTGGGCGCTGTCCCGTTGATGCTTGTGGTATGGCTCTTCTGTCAGCATCGGTCGTTGGGCACTCTCCGGCGTTTCAACTGGACGATTACGGCATTGGGCTTGGTGGCCCTTTGGCTCGCCTTGGGAAGACACGGCCTGCTCTACCGCCTGCAGCGATGGCTGCCGATCGTGGGCGGCTTTCGTTGCCCGTGCCGCTATAGCGTACTGTCTCAGCTTGCGGTATCCGTCATGGCCGCTACGGCCTTCCTGCTTCTCTTGCGTCAACGGGAACGGAACGAGCAGACCCCCTGGGCCAATTTGAAACCGCTGGCAATTCCTGTCGTGCTCAGCCTGATCGTGGCGATGACGCCGTGGGTGTTTTCCGGCGTCAAGATCTTTGGCTCAACGCGAGCCGTCCTGCTAGGCCTATTGCTGATCGGAGCGGCCGCCCTCTTAGTGGCCCTCACCGCACGCGGCATTCGTTGGGCGCCGGCGGCGTTGGTCCTGTTTGCCGCAGCCGACCTTGGCCTCTACGGTTTCAGCTACGCCGTGTTCCGGCAGACACTCCAGGGGAACGAACTGGTCAGCAAGCTCTCCACTCCTCCGGGTTGGCCCATGGGACGCGTCCTGATGAACCCAGAGCCTGTGGGCGAACAGGGCGTGCACTTTGACAACACGATTCTGATGACCGGCTGGGCCCGGGCTGATGGATACTCCGGCCTGGAGCCGAGCAAACGGCTTGACTATCGAACGCTCCCGGCGTTGCGTGTGGCAGGAGTACGTTGGGTCATGAGGAATGAACTGACGATCAAGATCCCCGGCTTGACCTTCCAAGACGCATGGTCCGAAGTCCCTGATCCGCTTCCCCGCGCCTATCTGGTCACAGCCGCTCAGCAAAGCGACCGTCCGGCCGAGGACATCACAAAGATCCCGATAGAGACCACCGCGCTGGTTGAACGGCCTTTGCAGATCCCCGCCGGCACGCCGGGGATAGCCACTCGCTATGACGATCGGCCGGGCCGGATGGAGATTTGGGTCGAGTGTCCAACCCCCCAATTGCTCGTCGTCTCCGAGCGATATCATCCCGGCTGGCACGCAAGGGTGGAAAGTAAACCTCGCGAGGTCCTCCGGGTCAACGGCGACTTCATGGGCTGCCTGGTCCAACCGGGGGAGCATCGCGTTCAGTTTGTCTTTCAGCCTTCCAGTCTGCGGTATGGGGCGATTGTCTCCTGCGGTGGCCTGGCACTGATCGCCTGTTTCTTCGGCGGCCTTTTGCCGCGTTTCGGACGTATGCGGTCTACCGGTTGACGTGATTTTGCGGCCGGTAACACCCGGGCGTTTTTCCGCCACGATTGGCGTGATCGACTCACGCACCTCCGTTCATGGGGCGGCTCACTCGTCCCCAGCAAAAAAAAAGCTAGATAGCGTTGGGGCACAACGTGAAATCTAGCAAGGAATTGCTCTGTGAGCCGCTTGCAAACGACCGATTCGCGCCGCAATGAACACGCGTTGATTAGCGTGGTGCTCCCCGTCTACAACGAAGCCAAAGTCCTGCCGGTACTGCTGGCCAGTCTCCAGGCTTCCTTGGTCCGGGCCCAAATGGCCTACGAGATCCTTTTCGTCAATGACGGCTCCTGCGACGAGAGCCCTCAGGTGCTCGACCAGTTGGCCGCCGACAACCCACAGGTCCGCGTGATTCATCTGTCGCGAAACTTTGGCCATCAAGCGGCCGTGCATGCCGGATTGGCCTACACCCGTGGCGATGCCGTCGTGCTGATGGATTCCGACATGCAGGACACCCCGGAGGCGATTGGACAGTTCATCGAAAAATGGCAAGAGGGCTACGAAGTCGTCTATGCCCTTCGCACCGAGCGCAAAGAAAACGTCTTCAAGCGATTCCTCTTCGCCTCGTTCCATCGATTCATGGCCCAGGTGGCTTCGATCCACATTCCGGCCGAGGCGGGCATCTTCGGGCTGATCGATCGACGCGTTGCCCGCGAAGTGCTGGCGATGGGTGAACGGGATCGTTATTTCCCCGGCCTGCGTTCCTGGGTCGGTTTCCGGCAGACGGGCATCGTCGTGCCACGCAGGGCCCGCTATGACGATCACGCTCGCGTTTCGCTTCTCGGTCTGTTCCGCCTGGCCAAAACGGCGATTTTTTCCTTCTCAACATTTCCACTAACGATGTTCTACCTGATTGGCGGTCTGGCCGGCGTGGTGTTTCTCGCGCTTGCCAGTTTCTCGCTCTTTTGCCGGCTGTTCACCAGTCTGGCCATTCCCGGCTGGACTTCGCATATCCTCACCGGCAGCTTCTTTGGTGCGCTCAACGCATTAGGAATCTGCATTCTCGGCGAGTACGTGATTCGCATCTACGACCAGGTCCGCGCAAGGCCGCTGTATCTGGTCGACCGCGCCGTAAATGTCTGGCCCGCCGCTTCAAACGAGCCGGAATCCCGGGTGCGCGAAGCCGTCGAGCAGTCCCAGCAGATGGGCCCCGACGCCGATTCGTCGATGCCTGCCGGGCTCCGGTCGCTCTCAACATCTAGGCCAATGGGTTTTCACGAACAAAACCGATAGTCGATTCTGTATTGTCTGTCACAACCCATCAGGTTTGGTCCGCCAAAGACCTCTAGGCAGCAACAGCCTGCTGGATCCTCGATCCATTGGCTGCTCGCCACAGATCCCGCAGCGCCGCGGGAAACTGCACCGCGCCGAAACAGAAGAGTGGCGCGATCATCGCTCCCCAGTATTGATTGAACTCCTGGCCGACGATGGAAAACGCCACGACGAACAGGCAGAGCGTCAAGCCTACCCGTTGCCCCAAGGGCGACGACCAGGCGGCCAGACCGACCATGGCGGCCACGAACCAAAGGGCCGTCACCCACTGCGGTACCAAGAGGAGATAGGCGTTCATCTGGGCCGTGGCCAGCACGAAGGCCACACCGCCGAACTGAACCCAACCGGTCGAATGGGCCTTGGCGTCCGGCGGAATCCATTGCTGAACCTGCCAGGCGTGGAGCCCGAGATAGCCTGCCCAGAGCACGAGCCCAACAAGCCACATGGCCGCCTCTCGCCGCTGACCGTGCCACCAGGCGAGTCCCAGAGCCAACACACAGTAAGGCAGTGCCAACTCGCGAACGAACAGAGCAGCCAGCCCCAACGCGGCTCCCAAGTAGGGCCGCTGGAGGCCGTAAACGCCAAGCGACAGGGCGATCAGCACCCCCGCCCACAACTCGTGAGAAACGACCAGATCATCTAAGACACAGGGCATCAAGGGGCCGCTTAGCAGGACCGCACAGGCGATCGGCCGGCCCAGCCCGTGGCCTTGTTCGCGTGCCAAAACCTCGAAGCTCACCACCATCAGAGCCAGGGCCAAGACACCGAGCAGTACCTTGCCCGCGGCAAGACTCGGCAAGTGGCCCAGCCCCCAGGCCAAGGTCGGCAATCGCCAGTTGAACACACTCCGGGTAGGATAGCCGCGTGCGGTCAGTTCCGCCTGTGCGCTCGCATAGTACCCCTCGCCTGCCCGGACCCGATCGACGTTCGCCCGAAACAGGGCGATATCGCCGGCACCCCGTGGCGACTTGCCGACTTGGGTGCTGGCGATTGGCGAGAGTGTCACTGCCACGCAGAACACGCTCAACCCCACGATGCCGCCCAATACGGCCCGAGCTTGCCCCGGGGCAAACCGCGTGAATGTCGTGGAAGGACCGGTTGTAACCATTTTGGCGGCCAGCAGGGATGGCAGGAAGAATTATCCCAATTCTAGCTCACGCCAGGGGGCAATCCCTGAACGAACGTGTCACACGACCACGCCGGCGAAGAGGCCATGGCCTTCGCTAGTTCCGCCCGGCTTTCAACCCACGCGGCCCCGGCCACCACCGCCGTTGCCAGAGCCGTGAGGAAGTGTCGAGTTGCATCATCGTCCAGCCCTCCGGTCAGTCACCCGGGCGGAACACAGTGGTTCCCATGGTTAGGTGGTTCCCATGGTTGGCGGCCGAAGCAGGAACGATGATATCAGCCCATCTGCGAAGACTCGTGCTTCTCGGATTCCAGCGTTGTCTTGGGCTCCTTTGCCACCGACGTTACGTCGCGTCCGCCCACCCAGAAGAGAACGCATACCACGGCAGCCAAGGCACCGGGCCAGAGCCAAATCGGCGCCCAATGATGGCCTTGCGGCATGGTATAGAGTTGGCCTGTCCAGCCGCTGACCTGGGTTCCCACAAGCATCCCGAGTCCCCACATGATCAGGGCGACCAAGCTTTGGGCGCTGGCGCTGATGTCTGGCGGGGCTTTCTTGCTGATATAGATAAAGGCTGCGACAAACACGAAGCAGTAGCAGAACCCGTGCACGGCAAGCCCAATCAGGATCAAGGGGTAACTCGCGCTGGCAAACAACAAGTATCGGATCGCCCAGGCCCCCATCCCGAGCACGAGCACGTTCTTCAGTCCAATTCTCGCGATGAACCAGGGCATGATGATCATCACGAAGATCTCGGAGAACTGACAGAGAGTCATCAACGCCGTTGCTTTCTTGCTGCCAATCTCGACGAGGAAAGCGTTGCCCCAGGTGAAGTAGAAGGTGAGTGGAATACTAATCAGAAACGCGCAGAGCGCGAACACCAGGAATGAAGGATCGCTCAGCAGCCTCAGTGCCCCCAACCCAAGCACGTCACCGCCCGCTTCGGCACCTTTGGGGGGCGTATGCGGAAGCGTGAGGCAATAAAGCCCCATGGTGAGGGCCCCACCACCCGCCAGGTAGAAGAAATACGGCTTGCCTGCCCCGCCAAGCACAAAATCAACCAGCAACCCGGAGCAGATCCAGCCGATTGTTCCCCACACCGCGATCCGCGAGAACTTGTCGGGATCATCGATGTTCCGGAAGGAGAGGGAGTTGGTCAGAGCCATGGTCGGCATGAAACAAAGGGCATTGACGACCAACAAGCCCATCAGCCAAGGAAACTCCGTCTGCCGTGAGGCGATCAACAGACACACCCCACCCAACAAGTGCAAGACAGCCAAAACCCGCTCCGTCGCAAACAGCCGATCTGCAATGAAGCCAACGAACATCGGCGCAATGATTGCGCCAATGGCCGTCGTCGCGTAGATCCAGCCAACTTGCGACCCTGTGAATTTCAGCACACTGTTCATGTAGCCGCCGATCGGCACATACCACGAGGCCCAGAGGAGGAACTGAAGGAACATCATTATCGACAGACGCGTGCGGATTAGTGGTACACGAGCAGTCATCGCAGAACCCTCCAAGAGCCGGGGCAATGAAGAAACGCTAGGCATGGCTTGCTAGCAAGGCAAGCGTAAACGTGCATTGTAGGCCAGAACCGCGCACAAAAAAAGCACCTGCTCGCAATGACAAGCAGGTGCTTTCGAATCCTTCGAAGTGATCACACGGTCGTGAACTTCCTCGCGGCCGTTCAACGAACCGGTTTGCGGAAGACTTCTCCCGCTAGTGGAG
Source organism: uncultured Planctomycetaceae bacterium (assembly GCA_964558295.1). Lineage (GTDB taxonomy): Bacteria > Planctomycetota > Planctomycetia > Pirellulales > Thermoguttaceae > JBDKTH01. The sequence goes on from CAZLDQ010000082.1 coordinate 6,856, forward strand.
GATAGGGGACTTGAACCCCTGACCTCTTGAATGCCATTCAAGCGCTCTCCCAACTGAGCTAATCCCCCAGTTCGATTCGCCGCCGTCACTTCAGGTTCGGCGTCGAACAGGAAAGAAATAATCTATCAGTCAATTCGGAAGTCGTCAAGCACACAATTCAGGTGAAAACAAAACCCCGTATCGTGGGGCGGTTCTGCCCAGGCGACGGTTTCCAAGAACGAAGGAATCCATCGGCATCGGCAGGCCCAGTGGGTGACCCTTTTTTGTAAAGCCCCCTCCTCGGCAGGGCCAGCTGAAGTCCAATTTCCCGCTATACACGACGCGACCTGTCACGTATCCTCCCCGCGCCCTTTCGTCGCTTCGTTCTTCTTCCGCATGGTTCCAAGGATCACTTCCATGACAGACCGAGTGAAGCTGCTCGCGGCTGTGGCTCTAGTCGTTTGTGCCGAATCAGGCTGTTGGGTGACCGCCGAAGAATTCCGGGTGGAGAATCGGGTCTTTGTGGGCGATCAGAAGACCCCATGCAGCGAAAGCACGACGCTCTTCCTCGACAACTTCGTCTACGACTATCTGGCCAACCCGTCGGAAATCACTGTCTTCGACAAAACCCAGAGTCGCTTCGTCCTCTTGGATCAGGCTCGCCGCGTGAAAACGGAGGTGCCCATGGCCCAGGTGCGAGAGTTCACCGAACGGCTCAAGCAATGGGCCCTCACCCAACCGGACGCCCAGCTGAAGTTCCTCGTTGAACCGCAGTTCGAGGAGCAGTACAACGACAGCAACCACGAATTCACGTTCGCCAGCCCCTGGTTGACCTATCGAGTCGTGGCCCCGGAAATCGAGAATCAGCAGATCGTGCGGCAGTACAGCGAATTCTCCGACTGGTACTGCCAATTGAACACGTTCTTGAATCCTGGCACGCGCCCCCCCTTTGCCCGGATGCTCGTCAACGCCACCCTGGAAGCCCGCCAACGATTTCCCCACGAAGTGCATCTGACACTCCGCAGTCGCGATCGCTTGCTGCCCAAACGGGTCGCGATGCGTAGCGAACACGACTTGATCAGCGAATTGATTCAGGCCGACCGCGAACGGATCACCCAAACCAACCAATTCCTCGCCATCTTCACCCCCGTGAAGTTTACCGAGTACCAGAAGCGAATGGAGAAGTAGGAGAAAATGCAGAATGATGAATGGAGGAGTGTCGCCTAAACGCTATACAACCATTCACCGTCTTGTCATTCTGCATTCATCATTCCCCCTAAACTCCCATCCCAAGGAAGCCGCCGCGAGCGTCGCTGGCGGCTTGAAGCTGTTCCAGACGGGTAACAGTCTTCCGGAGGTCGCCGGTGGCGATAAAACGGTCGAATTCGACGCGTATCGCTCGACGAGAGCAGACAGGCCAGGAGCCTTGCAAGGGTCGAAAACGTCAACGAGCGAGCCCCTAGTAGATCTCTAGGGGAATCGGATGGATCTGTTCGCCCGACACGTTCGCGGCGACCGGCGTTACGTCGCAAGGCGGTAACCGCTTCCAGGTCGTTGTCATCCAGCGTGCCTGGACCTCCCAGCCGACAAGCGTCAGCGAGCCGAGGTCCTGGTTGCCCTGTTCCGGTTGGCTTCGCAACTGGATGTTCTGGGGCCGGAACTCCTTGTCAAACATCTTGTCGAACCGTCGCTTCAACAGGTCGCGCAGGACTTGCTGCCGTACAGAAAGCTGTTTGCCGGCTCCCGGCTGGAAACCAGGCGGATAGATCTCCATCTCGCCTTGCCGCACCGCTTTGGCCCCTTCCGGGGTCTGCTCGATTCGGTAGGTCGCCGTCACATTCATCCCCGGATACCGTTCCTCCCCCCGGGCATAGCTGCGGCCTCGCACTGTAATCGAGAACTCGTTGGTCTTACCGAAGTTGACCGAGATCGGCTGGTGGCGGGCGAAGGTGATCGTCCAGGGTTCAGCGTCTTTTTCAGACTTGAACCGTTCCGGCAAAACGCCAAGCAGTTGCGTCAGGTTTTCCTGGAATCGCTGCTCCGTCATCACGGCGCCGCCAAACAGGCCCTCGATCATGTTGTTGATCATCGACTCATGCAACTGCACGGTCAGGTCCAACGGCTCGGCAACCGGCGGTGGAGGCGCCGAAGACCCCAGATCGGCTGGCCCCGCCTGCAGCCCCATGGCATGCACCGCTTCGGCCGTCGTGAAGTAGCGAAGTTTCTGGGGGAAGATGTTCCGCTCCAACAGCGGCTGGCGGATTTGGGTCTGGTAACGCTGGTTGGCTTGTGCCACCTGGGAATCCCCCTGGCCATCCGACTGTGCCGTAGCCCGCTGGGCGGCATGTTGGGCGGCGATCGCATCAGCCAATGGCTGCTGCTGCCGCGCCCGACGCCAGGCAATCCGCTCTACAATCCGCCGCTGCGCCTCGATATCGGCAATGTTCGTCTGGGTTTGCGCATTGGCCACCGAGGTCGTGGTCCAGATTCGCTCCGGATCTACAAAGATCGGTTTACTGGTGAACACCTGGGTCAGGCCCGTCGAATAGACACGCACCCCGCGCTCGGCATAACCAATCGTGTTGGAGTGAACCGTACCATTGAAGACAATGTTGATCTGCGCCCGTTCGGAATTGGGAACCAATTCCGCGATGGCCTGTCCCCGGGTGTGGCCCGTCCCGTTAATCGCCACGTTCAGGATGCAGTCTTCCACCGGTTGGATTTCGTCCACCATTCGCACCGTCACTGCAGCAACCAGGTCGCGGGAGACTCGGACGACGAGATTCGGATGAACGAACTGAGTCCGGATCGCCTGCACCAATTCCTTGGCCTGACCGGCCGATTGGAGCCACTCGATGCCCATGGCGATTGCGCTAGCCTCCTCAGGACTCGGCTCCTGGAGATAGGCCTCCAAGTGCTTGGCCAGTTCCTCAAGGAGTCCTTGGTACTGGCCGGGCAACTCCTTATCGCCAATCGCTCGGGCCGTGTTGAGGTACTGCCGCAAGGCATCTCCCACCGCCTCAAACCAAACCAATTCCAGGCCATCGTATCCGGCTGCAAAGCGGGCATAGATCTTGTCCAGGGTGCCCAAGTCAGGCCCCTCCGGCTTGGCTAACTGCTGCTGAAGCTCTTCCCAGAGCAGGTACGCACGCCAGTCGGCCGCCTCTGGACCAGCGGCTTGCAAGCGGGCGTCGAGGGCACGGATCGCCTCCTCCAATTTGGTCCGTGCCGCAGCCAAATCGGATGGCGTAAGGGGAACAAACGTCGCTTTGGCCGCCCGGGCAAGCGCGGGAAGCTGCTCAGCCGACGGAACCGCAGGCCCCTGATCGGCAACCGCCGGCACACTCTCGGCAGGAATGGCTGGGGGTTGGGCGATAACCACAGCCCCGCCCGACAAAAAACCCGCCATACTCATCGTGACTAGCCACATGCGGAAGTCTGCCATGGTGTTTCCTCCCTTAGACACAAATAGGGTGCCGTCGATTGTCCCAAGCGACCGCCAATGCAGGATTCGCCCCACAACACGGTGCGGTTAAGTGTAATCCCCTAGCAAAGTCGTGCCCAGACGGCAAATTTCCCCTATTCCGTTGCGTTTTACTATCCTGCCAATTAAAAATGGAATTTGTGACGCTTCAGTTACCGCAGTTGGGGCTGCTGCCCACCACGTTGCGGACTCCATATTCGCTCGCCCCGAGGTTCGGATCCTCGGTAAATCCCGCCATGGATGACACTTAGCTTCAGTTTGACGGGATCGACCTTCGGGTTCGCTTCTCCTTGGAGCGTGATGATGTCTCAACGATGCTTGCTTGGATTTTCTGCGCGGTGCTTGATCTACTTCTTAGGAGCCATTCTTGGACACTCCGCTTGGGCGTCGCCACCCAGTGGTACTCCAGTCGATGTCAGACCAACGGACGACTCCCTTTGGGGGACTGACTACGCCGCGGCGATGACCACCGCCGAACAGCAAGGAAAAATGTTGGTACTCTATTTCTTCGATCCGGCCGGAAGCGAGCCGGGACGCCGTTTCGAGACCCTAACCCGAACCGATGCGTCCCTCCGGACTCGACTCCAAGAGGCCGTGGCCGTCAAGGTGCCGTTAGATGCTCACATCCAGGTCCAAGGCCAACCGGTGACCCTGATCGAGCATCCGGCATTTGCCCCGCTCGGCCGCCGGGCGGGACTTGCGGTCCTTGATTTTGCGCATAAGGAATCTCGGCTTTATGGACGGGTTGTGAGTTGTTTTCCTTTGACGGATAGTGGTCAAGAAACACTCCCAGATTTCGCTGCCTTGTTGAATCCGGCAAACCCGGCAAAGCCGTCCAAGGAGGCATCTTTGGCAAATGCCGTACAGCCGGCATCTCCAGTCTGGTTGACCGACTATCAGGACGCGATCGAGGTAGCGAGGAACCAGGGCAAGCTGATGCTCGTCTACTTCACGGCCGACGATCCCCGCTGTGCCCAGTTTGAAAGCCAGACGCTGACCGATCCGGTGATCGTCGCCAAGATGCGAGATTTCGTCACGGTCCGACTGCCGGTGGATGCCAAAATCCCCGGGGATGAACGGGAAGTGGAACTGCTCAAGCATTCGGCGTTTGCCGAGATGCTGGGGCTCCCAGGACTGGCGATCCTTGACTTCGCCCACAAGGATGCCCCGTACTATGGGTGTGTGGTGAGCACCTTCCCGTTCCTACCCAACCTCTCCTATACGAGTCGGGAAATGGCGGTAATCCTCGACCTGCCGCCGGGAACGCTAACCCAGCGGACGCTGATTTTTGCCGTGCGGATTCACCCGGAACACCCCGCCAGCACCAACGGAACCTTGGACCCCAATCTGGTCAACGAAGCAAAAGGCAGTGCCGATTATCAAGCTCGGATCGGTCGCCAGGGACACCACTTCTGGGAAACCCGCTTCCACCGAATCAACGCCCTATTGCCCTTCGGCCTCCTGGCCAGTGAAGTCTGCGCGGAAAGCTGGCCCGGTCAGGGGCTCCTCCAAGCGGCCCTCGAATGTGTCCGTTGCTGGCGTCTCTCCCCCGGCCATTGGGGCGCCGTTCGCTCGCCCCACCAAGTCTACGGCTACGACATGAAACGCGGCGCCAACGGCGTCTGGTACGCCACCGGCATCTTCGGCAAGCAAGAACGCCGCTAAATGGTGGATCGTGGATAGTAGATCGTCACTGGAGAAAGTGACGAGGCGATGCCCGAACGACGTGGCAGCCCGATTGTCTTTTTGCGGTCCCCCTCCACTCTCGAGCAGGGACCGTCGCATCAATCCCACCGCTTTTTCCGCTTTTTCCGTTGCCCAAACACCGCAACCTGGAAAACCATGTAGCAAAAACTCCCCATGTTGCCAAATCGCATGCTAACCTTCTCATGGTGCGATATTGCGCAACCGACCTAGTGCGTGCCGGAACGGACGCGGAGGACGACCATGTGGGGGTTAACCAGGCAGAGGAGGCCGGCGGCAGTCACGCTGACTCTCTGCGCCCTGGTCGTCAGCGGCTGTGCCTCCTGCCGGGTGCCACGAATCGACCCGAGCGGGCAGCAGGTGTTCTTGTGGGACGAAGCCCCCATGGCACCCGCGGCCGCCACTCCGGTGTCACTGGTCCCGACGCCCGATGCCGCGACGGTCGCCCCAGGAGCGACGTCGTATGCCCCGGCGCCCGTAGCCGTTCCTGCTCCTGTCGCCGTGGTTCCCGTATATCGCAATGTTCCCAGTCAACCCGCGCCGGGCAATGCCTTCCAGTTGACACTCCATCCCCTGTCAACCGTGGTCCCGGTGGGAAGTGAAGTAATCGTGGTGGCCGGTGTGCTTGGACCGGATCAGTATCTGCGAACCAATCACCGAATCGAGTGGATGCTTGACCCGGCCGGCGTAGGCTTCTTCGTCGACTTCAATCGCCGCACGTTGAACGACTGGCTCGTCTTGGACGCCAATCGTCCGCAGAAGATCAGCAACACCTACGCCATCGGCAGCACGTCGCGGCAAAATCTGCGTCTGACCCGAGGCACTCCGAATCCGGCCGACGATGTGTTGGTGCTCAGCGGCCAAGCCTGGATCTCCGTCACCTCGGCCGTCGAAGGAACCAGCTACGTGACGGCCATGTCACCCTGCGTGTACGGCTGGGAGAACCGACGACAGACGGCCGTGATCCACTGGGTCGACGCCGAATGGACTTTTCCGCCGCCGGCGATCAACCCGGCCGGCAGCCGGCAAACGCTGACCACCAGCGTAACACGCCAGTCCGACCAGTCGCCCCGCGCCGGGTGGATCGTCCGCTATGAGATTCTTGACGGCCCGCCGGCGGGCTTCGCTCCCGAAGGGGCCGCAGTCGTCGAGGTGCCGACAGACGCCGCTGGACTGGCCAACGTCGAAATTTTCCAGAAGCAGTCGTCCCCCGGCACCAATCGGATCAACATCCAGATCATCCGTCCGGCCAATGCCGACGGAGGACGAGGACGTGCGCTGACGATCGGCAGCGGCAGTACCTTGACGACCTGGTCGGCGCCCGGGCTCTCGGTACGCAAGCGCGGCCCTGCCGTTGCCACGGTCGGCGCGACGATCACCTACCAGATCGAGGTTTCCAACCCAGGCGACTTGCCGGCCGAAGACGTGGCCGTGGTCGACACCATTCCGCAAGGATTGACCCTCATCTCCAGCACTCCCTCAGGCCAAGTCGTGGGCGGATCGCTCCAGTGGCAGTTGGGACGTCTCGGTCCCACGGAAACCCGGCGTCTGGAGGTCAACTATCGCGTCGAGCGTCAAGGAAACCTCAACAGTTGCGCCGAAGTGACGGCCCGCGGCGGGCTGAAAAACCGCGATTGCGTGACCACGAATGTCTCCGGCACAACAGTCGACGTGCGGATCTTCGGTCCTGATCAGGCCGAAGTCGGCAAAGAAGCGGTCTTCGAAATCGAGATCACCAATCGCAGCCCCCTCCCCGTCAGTGGCTTGATGATCAAGGACCGCTTCGACCCGGGACTCAAGCATGCCGAGGCCGAAAGTCCCATCGAGCGGGACCTGGGGGGCACGCTCGCTCCGGGGCAGTCGGAGCGGATCGGCGTGGCCCTGCGGGTCGTCCAGCCGGGTCAGCATTGCCAGACGGTCGAGATCCGCGACAACCGCGGCGCCGTGCTGGCGTCTGCCCGGTCCTGTATCACCGGCGTCCAGCCCAGCCCGCTCCCCTCGCAGCCGAAGTCGCAACCGAAGCCGAGCACACCGGCCCCAACGTTCCCGGCACCGTCAGCGGAGAAGCCACCTGCCGGCACGGCCCCCGCCGCCAAGCTCCCCGCGCCCCAGGGAAAAGCAACCGCGAAAATCACTGGCCCGACCACGCGCACCGTCGGAGAGACTGCTGAGTTTTCTCTGGAAGTGACCAATGCTGGGCTCCAAGCCCTTGAGAATCTGAAGGTGGCCGTCCGATTGGATGAGCAACTCGACCCCTCAATGGCCAGCGGTGGCTATCAATGGGAAAAAGACAACCTTGTCTGGACGCTGGCAACCCTTGCCGCAGGACAGACGATGAAGTATCAGATCCACGCCCGCGCCGTTCTGCCCACTGAGCAGGCTTGTGTACAAGTCCAGGTGCGCGACCAGCAGAGCACGCTCGCCCAGGACCGCACTTGCGTCCGAATCCGGCCCGCTCCCGGCACCGGCACGACCAGCCAAGCGGCGTTGCCCGGTCTGTCGCTGACCGTGGCCGATCGCCACGATCCGGTGACTGTTGGTAAGGAATTGACTTACGATATCGAAGTCTCCAACACGGGCCAGACTCCCTGCACGAATGTGGTCCTGCTGGTCAATGTGCCTTCGGAAATGACCCCGGTGCCGCTTCAGACCACCGGTCCGAGCAGTCATGTCATCGAGGCCCAAACCGTCCGCTTCAGTCCCGTCGCCCAACTGGGGCCCTTGGGCCGTTTGACCTACCGCGTGCGCGTGCTAGCCAAGAAAGAGGGGACGGCTTTCATCCAAGCCGAGGTCAGCGCTCAAGGTCTCTCGCCGGTCATCGCTCAAGAGAAGACGACCATCAACGCGCGGTAGCAAAAAAGAAAAGGGCTCCGCCATGCCTCGCTTTGTCATTCTTGAGCATGACAGCCCCCAGGGGCGCCACTGGGATCTCATGCTTGAACAGGAAACGTTTCTGGCCACCTGGGCCCTCCCCCTGTCTCCCGATGCCGTCATGGAAATGCCCGCCAGACGCTTGCCCGACCACCGCTTGGCCTATCTCGACTACGAAGGCCCGGTCTCCGAAAACCGAGGATCGGTTCACCGCTGGGACCACGGCCTCTACCACCTTGATCAGCATACCGACGAACTGTGGCTCGTCACCCTCCAGGGACAACGGCTGCAAGGCCATGTAAAACTCGAACGACGGCCGGAGGAAACGTCCGGCTGGCGGCTGATCCGCCTTCCGTAGTCCGGCCTCAGCGGGTTGGATAATCAAATCCGGTAGCAAACGTCCTCCGTGGCGTTCCGTCGTCTTGATTTCCCGTTCGCCACAGCGGGCGTTCCCCGCCGGTCTTGTTCGTCAAAATCCATGGGAGCCCTGGCCACGCACCTGACGGCGATAACGTGCCGGGGTCTGTCCCACTTGCTGCCGGAAAACCTGAACCAGGTAGCTGGGCGTGGTAAACCCTGCCCCCTCCGCCACCTTCGGGAGCGGCAAGTCGCTCTCGCGCAGCAATCGCTTGGCCCGTTCCAGATGGGCTCGCTGAATCTCCTCGTGGATCGACCGCCCCACCACCCGTTGAAAGCGAATCTCCAGCGCGCGGCGCGACACGGCCAGATGTCGGACGATCTCATCGACACGGATCGGTTGCCCGGCGTTCTCGTGGATGAACCGCAAGGCCTGGGCAACCTCTCGGTCGTCCATCGCCAAGACGTCGGTCGAACGCCGTGTGACGACCTCCAGAGCCTCGGCCAGAATTCGTTGCGGTCGCTTGATCCGGCCCGACATCAAACCGTCCAGCAGAGCCGCCGCTTCGTAGCCGGCCCGCTCAGCGTTCAACGCCACGCTTGACAGGGGCGGATCGGCCAATTCACAAAGCAGTTCGTCATTGTCCACTCCCACCACGGCCGCCTCCTCCGGCACTTCGATGCCCGCCTCGCGACAAGCTTCCAGCACCTGCCGCCCACGATCGTCGTTGCAGGCCATAATGCCGATCGGCTTAGGCAAACGTCGCAACCAGGCGGCCAAAATCGCCTGTTCCTGAGCCCATTCCCGATCCCTGTTCCGTCGTGGCGTCGGGTAAAGATGGGGCACGAACCCCGCTTCGCCAATCCGCTGGCAAAAACCCTCCTCACGTCGCGCCGACCAGACTCGCCCAGGAAAACCGACGAACGCATAGTGGCGAAAGCCTCGCGCCAAAAGATGCTCGGCGGCCAACCGTGCGGCTTGGTGCGAATCCGAAGCCAGTTCCGACAAACGCCTCAAAGGGCTGCCCGGGGCCAATTGCCCCTCGCTCAAATCCATGGCAATCAGCGGCAACCGGGTGGCCAACAGTGCCTTGGCCGTCTCCGCGGTCTCGATTCGGGCGATGATCCCCGTGCCGCCCCACTGGCGAATCTTCGGCACGGCCTGCTCGAAATCGCCTGGAGTCACGTAAAACGCCCACGGGCCCTGGAGCCGCGCATACCGCACAATCCCCCGCAACACCCCCCGGCCGTAGCCCCGGGCCGTTTCGATGAGGAGTGCCACTCTCCGGATTCTGGCCATGGTCCTCTCCCTCCACGACGACCGTCGCGCACAGCTTGTCACGATGCCTGTCTGCAATTCTACCCTCGCGTTTGGGCCGGTTCCATGCAGGCCTGCGCAAAGTTGCCATTTTTTTGCGCAGAATTGGCTGGTGGCGTTCCCTCTTCTGTGCATGATCAAGATAGCGTCCTATCTACGTTCGATACGCCGACAATCCCCGACTAAGGGGTAACCGAAGAATTACTTCCTCGCTCGGCACACACTTTGAAACACTCCTGCATACTACGAACAGGAAGCCTGCATCATGGATCTGAAGTCTCTGCAAGTCTGGTTCATCACCGGAAGCCAACCCCTGTACGGCGAAGCGGTCCTCCGGCAAGTGGCCGACAACAGCCGCCAGATCGTCCTCGGGTTCAACACCGAATCGGCCCTGCCGGTCCAGGTCGTCTGCAAGCCCGTGGTAACCTCGCCCGAGTCGATCCTCGAAGTGTGCCGCGAAGCCAATGCCACGTCCGACTGCATCGGTGTGATCTGCTGGATGCACACCTTCTCGCCCGCGAAGATGTGGATCGCCGGCCTCCGCGCCCTACAGAAGCCGATGCTCCACCTCCACACCCAGTTCAATCGCGACATTCCCTGGGCGACGATTGACATGGACTTCATGAATCTCAACCAGGCGGCCCACGGCGACCGCGAATTCGGCTTCATCTGCACGCGGATGGGCAAGGCCCGCAAAGTCGTCGTCGGCCACTGGCAGGAACAGGACGTCCACGACCGCCTGGCCGCCTGGATGCGTGCGGCCGCCGGCCTCCACGAACTGCGTCATCTGCGCGTTGCCCGACTTGGCGACAACATGCGACAAGTGGCTGTGACCGATGGTGATCGGGTTGAAGCCCAAATGCGATTGGGCGTTGAGGTCAACGGCTATGGTGTCGGGGAACTAGTCCAACAGATCCAGTCCGTCTCCGACGCCGAAACCGACCGCCTCGTGGCCGAGTACGCCGAACGCTACACGCTGGTTCCCGAACTGCGTCCCGGCGGAAAACGACACGACGCCCTCCGCTGCGAGGCTCGGACCGAACTTGGCCTCCGGGCATTTTTGGAGAGCGGCCGTTTTCGGGCGTTCACCAACAGCTTCGAAGACCTGACCGGAATCCCCCAGCTTCCCGGCCTGGCCGTTCAGCGACTGATGGCCGAGGGCTACGGGTTCGGAGCCGAGGGCGACTGGAAATCGGCCGCTCTCGGTCGGGCAATGTACGTGATGGGTTCCGGCCTGAAGGGAGGCACGTCGTTCATGGAAGACTACACCTATCATCTCCATCCCACCGGGGCCAAAGTCCTCGGCGCCCACATGCTGGAAATCAGCCCCTCGCTGACCACCGCGGTCCCCGCCTGCGAGATCCATCCCTTGAGCATCGGCGGGAAAAGCGATCCCGTGCGTCTCGTCTTCACCGTGACGCCTGGCCCGGCGATCAATGTCGCCCTGATCGATCTGGGTGACCGCTTCCGCCTGGTGGCCAACGAAGTCGACGCCTTCGAGCCGGAGCAGCCGCTTCCCAAGCTGCCCGTCGCCCGTGCCTTCTGGTCCCCGCGTCCCAATCTGAAGACGGCCGCCGCCGCCTGGATTTACGCCGGCGGTCCTCATCACACTGTCTTCAGCCAGTCCCTTTCTAGCGAACCGATCGAAGACTTCGCCGAAATGGCTGGCCTCGAATGCCTCCTAATCGACCAGCACACCCAGTTGCGCGACATCAAGAACCAGCTTCGCTGGAATCAGTCCTTCTATAGCAACGGTCGCATGAGCTGACATTGCCGGATGCACGAGAGTCCCAAGTCACCGGCGATCCACGACGCTTCTCGCTCCCAACCGCCACCTGACAGACCGCCGCCCAGGCCCGTTGCTCCAATCAACAACCGAGCGCTGGGTGGCGCTGTCAGTCGGATGAAAGCCTGCGGATCGAGCCCGCACGGTGGCGGCCATGTGCTGTCTTCGATCTTCCGAAAGGAGGATTAGCTATCAACATAGCCAACGTAGAGGCCATTCTTGAACTGCAGGGTTCGTATACCGCCGCCCGTTCTCGCAACTTCGACGTTTGCTGTTGCGCCAATCGTACCGTCTGAAGCCTTGAACCCGGCACCACCGCTGACCGGCACGGCAAAGGTGGCGTTGGTGGCACTGATACTGAGACGTTGCACGCCGCCGGCAACGAATCCTAGCGTGTCGCTACCGGGCCGGTAGAGACCGGTGTTGGTGTCGGCATGGAAGGTGTACGCCGGTTCTGTGACCGACCCGTCATCAACCCGTTCGTCGGAAGCCATCTCCCCGAAACGGATGTCGCTGATCCTGATGATGTCGGTGGCCACATTATGATAGTTTCCGATCACCAACAGCTTGACGTAAGCCGTTCCAGCGCGGAACTTGTTCGGTTCATCCCAAGAACGGTTCAAAGCCTGATAGCCGCCGATGAACCCGTCGTACCTCGTCCAAGTATTGGGAACCGCGACGTTATCGGCGGCAATATACCGGAAGGTGGTGGCAGTGCCCGGATTCCGGACCTTGGTCCCTGCGGCCAGCGCCGGCCCTGTCCACGGACTGCGAAGCGTGATCACGTTTCCGTTGATCGCCCCGGCGTCCCAAATTCCCGTAGTCTGATGGCTCGTCAGCGTTTCATTTCGGGTGTACGTGTAGTCCGCGTAGGTATAGCCCTTGGAATTCGTATACGGATACCAAGCGATATTGCGGTAGTGCCCCTGGGCGCCGTTGTGCCATCCTGTAGCATTGGTCAGGGTGATGGTCGTGTCACCAGGATTCAAGGGCACTGCCAGTGTTGTGTCGGTTGAACCGGTGACCTTGAAAACGTGCTGCGGCAAAATCTGCAGACCGTCAATATCATACTCGACGATGCCGAAGAACTGGCGGTTCGTGGTGGCCGTATACCCTGAGCCGTCGAGATTACCGGCCTTCGCCCAAAGCCTCAGCCGGTATTGCGCCATGGGATCAACCGGCATCAGCTCATCACTGGATTGTATCTGGAGCCCTGTGAGGCTGAAGCTACCGCCGCCGCCGTGGGTGTCCACCGGGTCGAAGACGAATTTGCTGAAATTGTGGTTATTGAGCATCGACCCGCTTCCGTTCGTCACGAGATTCATCCCGCGCGATTGGACCCAGGCCCTCGTGGCGACGTCCGCCGCCTTCAGCGACGAAAACTCAATCGCGCCGTTGGTCGCATTGGCTTGGACCAGCTTGCCATAGTCGACCGCGGCCGCCGGCGAGTGATCGCTGGCCGAGGTGATATTGTGCGTCCGGCCATGGCGTGCCGCCGTGTTGTCGGCTACCACTGTCTCGGTGGCTTCGGCTTGATCGACCAGGGCTTTCAGGCTGTTGGCCAGCGCCAGCCCCCCATCTCCCGTCGCACCGTCGACCACCTGGATGCCTTTGTAGTACACGAGTTCTGCCATCATTCGTTCTCCTCAACACAAAAAGGAATCAACCGCCTCCAGCCTCAACCAGCGATGCCGGCAGGCGATGAAAACAACGCGGCCAAAAGAACCGCGTTTCGAAGGATAAAAAACGGCGAGTGGGTCTTCAAGCACGCTTTTGGGCCACGCCGGTGAAATGAACGCTTCTTGTGAACGTGGCCGTCATGCATTGCAGGGTGTCCAAAACAAAACCTTGAACACCGCCACGCAAAAGGCTAACTTTCGATTGCGTAACGTGACGGCCCTCGACGGCCGCACGAAGCCAAGTGGATCTGTGGCGCTCCGCCAACTGGTTTGGCGGTGCCTCCGCAATCCAGCAACATCGGCGAAACAGTCGACTCACCCGGTGATTCCACGTCCACGCCCTGCCGGCCGTTCTGCGCTCATCCTGCGCGCTGAACCAATCGGCATCGACTCTAACCTGAACTTTCACTGAAGTTACTGAAAGGAACGAGAGAATGTCCGACTACAATTCCAGCAGCGTTAGCTCCAGCTACGACTATTGCGATCCGTGCGACACCTGCGAAGCCTGCGACTACACCTGCCAGGGCTGTGACTACTGCGATTCCTGCCAGGCCTGCGACCACTGCGATTTTTGCCAGACTTGCGACACCTGCGAAGCCTGCGACTACACCTGCCAGGGCTGTGACTACTGCGATTCCTGCCAGGCCTGCGACTACTGGGATTCGCCCACTTCCAGCAGTTCCAGTTCCAGCAGTTCAGGCGAACCCGCTTCCAGCAGCTCCAGTACCTCAAGCTCCAGTACCTCAAGCTCCAGCAGTCTTGCTTCTTCTTCTTCTTCTTCTTCGAGCAGTTCCCATTCCTCCTGTTCCAGCTCGTCCAGTTCCTATAGCTCCAGTTCTTCTTCCTCCGGTAGTTCGAGTTCTTCCTCCTCGGGTGGCGGCGGAGGAGGAAATGGCCGGCCGCCGCGAAGGCCGGGCTGCGAGTGCGGATGTAACGAGTACAGCGACAAGCCGGTTCACTACCACCGTGGCGAAATCCGGCTCATGACCAATGAGGTCTCGTCCAACGGCTTTGGGCTCATCTGGGGCCACGCACGGGCCTACTCCAACCGCCTCCCCGACAACCTCGACTTCGGCAACGGCTACAATTGGCTCGTCACTCAATGGCCGCACATCGAACAGGAAACCGCAAGCCGGCTCTGCATCGAGTTCAACCCGGATCGTACCTACTGGTTCGAGACCAGCGGCTCCGGTTTCCAGGGACTCTACGGTGTCGAGGCCTCGTTGACCTATGACGATCTGACCGACGTCTACACCCTCACTTTCCACAATGGCGAAGCGTGGCGTTTCGGCGGATTCGCCGGCATCGCCCTGCCACCCGGACAGTTCCAACTCGCACGTACAGCCGGGGGCCAGGAGACCGCCGTGGTCGCCTACACCGCCAGCGGCCGAATCGCCGAAGTGCGACGGAGCACGTCGGGCGCCACGGAAGCATTCACCTATACCTACGCGACCGGAACCGACGGAGTCGAACGCCTCCAAGAGGTCGCCTTGCGCCGGCAGCCTGAGGGGAACGACTGGGAAGACGTCGTGCGCGTCGCCTACGCCTACTACGACGGTGCTACGCCCCACGGCAGCCTGGGCGATCTGAAACTGGCCACGCGGCGAGTCTACGACGCCGGCACGTGGATCGATTCCGAGACACGCTACTACCGCTACTACAAGTCCGGCGACGCCAACGGCTTCGAGCATGGCTTGAAGTACGCCCTGGAGCCCCAATCCTACGCCCAACTCCTCGCCGACGGCCACACGCCCGACACGGTCGCCGACGCGACGCTGGCCACTTACGCCGACTACTACTTCGAGTACGACGCCGACCATCGGGTCACCCGCGAGGTGACCCACGGCGCGGCCGCCTACACGTTCCATCGTACCGACCGGCCCAGTCCATACCCGGCGGGAATCAACGAGTGGCGTCTCAAAACCACGTACGGCCGGCCCGACGGCTCGCAACTCGTCCTCTACACCAACGAACTCGGCCAGCCGATCGTCCAGGAATTGCAGGACGGGCTCGACACGTGGGTCGAATACTGGCAATACGACGCCGAAGGCCGGATGATCCTTCACGCCGCCTCCTCGGCCGTGGCCAGCTACGATCCAGCCGTGGGCCCCGCGTCGCTTGTGCTCGCCTCCAACGAAGGACTGATCGAGCTGACCGAATACTACGCGGCCACCACGACCGGCGCCGGCGGCTATGCCGTCCAAGGCTACCTGAGCGCCAACCGGATCCAACAGGGAACCAACGGAACCCCGATTACGCTGCGCGAGTATCGCTACACCGAGCACTCCGCCGGCAGCGCCACGGTTTACCCGCTGGCCAAGATGATCGAGTACCCCAACGATGACGGCTCCGGCCCCATCGAGACCAGCTACGACTACCTCTGGCACCCCGACAGCGTGCAGATCCTCCAGAAAACGACCACTTATCCCGCCGTATCCACCGACCAGAATGGCTCCGGCGTCTCGACGACGTCCGTCGAGCGGTTCGACCTCTACGGACATCTCGTCTGGTCGAAGGATCAGCGCGGCACGATCCGCTTCAACCTGTACGACCCAGTGACCGGCAATGTCCTCCAGTCGATCGAAGACGTCGACGATACCCGGCTCGCCGTTCCCGCGGGCTGGAGCACGCCCGCCGGCGGCGGTCTCCACCTGGTCACCGACTTGACCTACGACAGCCAGGGCCGCCTCGTCCAGACCCTCGGGCCGGAACATGAGGCTGTCGTCCCCGCGGAACCGACGCTCTCCTGGGCCACGCTGAACGTGGACGAGTGGGCTTCGATGAGCCGCGACCAATGGGCCAAGCTCACCGTTGCCTCGTCCACCCCAGGCTTCGCCGCAAAACGGGTGCGCACGGCCACCTGGAACGTCTACCACGACGACGGACGCGAAATCTGGACCGCCCAGGGCTATGCCACCGGCACGGCCCCGGACTACACCTATACCCTCGTCAATCCGGTCTCGATCACCAAAACCGACGCCACGGGCATGCGACGCGAGACGATCGCAGCCGTCCGGGCCACGACCGCCGACAAGCTCACCGCCGCCGACAGCTTCCCACAATCCTCCTATGTCCGCTGGTCGGTCCAGTTGGCCAACCAGGCAGGCCAACTGGAGTCGGCCCGCGTCTACCACACGATCCCCGAGTCGGGCGACGGTACCTCGGGCACCCACTACGACGAAACCACCTACGCTTACGATCTCCGCGACCGCCAGATCCGTACTCAGAGCCCCGGCGGCACGATCACCCGCACCGTCTTTGACACCCGCTCCAACCCAATCGCCGTCTACATGGGCACCGACGACACCGAAGCCACGCCGAACGATCCCACCGGCGGCGGCGCGACGGGCAACAACATGGTCCTCG